>NZ_JBEYTS010000005.1:0-259594 GCF_040643155.1 Streptomyces sp. NPDC047453
ATCGCAGCTCATTGTACCGGCCATTGTAGCACGTGTGCAGCCCAAGACATAAGGGGCATGATGACTTGACGTCGTCCCCACCTTCCTCCGAGTTGACCCCGGCGGTCTCCCGTGAGTCCCCAGCACCACAAGGGCCTGCTGGCAACACGGGACAAGGGTTGCGCTCGTTGCGGGACTTAACCCAACATCTCACGACACGAGCTGACGACAGCCATGCACCACCTGTACACCGACCACAAGGGGGGCACTATCTCTAATGCTTTCCGGTGTATGTCAAGCCTTGGTAAGGTTCTTCGCGTTGCGTCGAATTAAGCCACATGCTCCGCCGCTTGTGCGGGCCCCCGTCAATTCCTTTGAGTTTTAGCCTTGCGGCCGTACTCCCCAGGCGGGGCACTTAATGCGTTAGCTGCGGCACGGACGACGTGGAATGTCGCCCACACCTAGTGCCCACCGTTTACGGCGTGGACTACCAGGGTATCTAATCCTGTTCGCTCCCCACGCTTTCGCTCCTCAGCGTCAGTATCGGCCCAGAGATCCGCCTTCGCCACCGGTGTTCCTCCTGATATCTGCGCATTTCACCGCTACACCAGGAATTCCGATCTCCCCTACCGAACTCTAGCCTGCCCGTATCGACTGCAGACCCGGGGTTAAGCCCCGGGCTTTCACAACCGACGCGACAAGCCGCCTACGAGCTCTTTACGCCCAATAATTCCGGACAACGCTTGCGCCCTACGTATTACCGCGGCTGCTGGCACGTAGTTAGCCGGCGCTTCTTCTGCAGGTACCGTCACTCTCGCTTCTTCCCTGCTGAAAGAGGTTTACAACCCGAAGGCCGTCATCCCTCACGCGGCGTCGCTGCATCAGGCTTTCGCCCATTGTGCAATATTCCCCACTGCTGCCTCCCGTAGGAGTCTGGGCCGTGTCTCAGTCCCAGTGTGGCCGGTCGCCCTCTCAGGCCGGCTACCCGTCGTCGCCTTGGTGAGCCGTTACCTCACCAACAAGCTGATAGGCCGCGGGCTCATCCTGCACCGCCGGAGCTTTCCAGAATCACAGATGCCTGTGAAACTCGTATCCGGTATTAGACCCCGTTTCCAGGGCTTGTCCCAGAGTGCAGGGCAGATTGCCCACGTGTTACTCACCCGTTCGCCACTAATCCCCACCGAAGTGGTTCATCGTTCGACTTGCATGTGTTAAGCACGCCGCCAGCGTTCGTCCTGAGCCAGGATCAAACTCTCCGTGAATGCTTCCCCGTAATCGGGGCGAACACCACGAGAGCGGAACCAAGAGGAGGAATAATCCCCTCGGTTCACAGCGTCCTCGCTGTGTTTTTCAAAGGAACCTCGTCCCAGCAGATTGCTGGAGACGGGGTATCAACATATCTGGCGTTGACTTTTGGCACGCTGTTGAGTTCTCAAGGAACGGACGCTTCCTTCGTACTCACCCTCTCGGGCTTTCCTCCGGGCGCTTCCCTTCGGTGTTTCCGACTCTATCAGATCTTTTTCCGATCCGATTTCCTCGGTGCTTTCCAGGTTTCCGCTCTCGCGTTTCCCTTTCCGGCGGTTCCGACTTTATCAGAACTTTTGAGCCGGTCTGACCGGCCCTCGTTTCCGATTTATCGGGAGAGGCTTCTTCATGATCGATCTCGTCGACATGAGTAGAAGCTGATAGATGCTCACTGTCACCCTCGTGGACCGTGTCCATCTCCGGGCAACTGTTTGAATCTACCTCCCCACCCGACCCGTGTCAACGGTTCCGGTGCGGCGAAGAGGAGAGTAGCAGCTCGGCGGGCCCAGACGCACATCAGGCGGCCGTCGGCACGGTCGTGCTTCGCTCGGTCGGCGCAACGTCCCCCGTACCGCCGGCCCGGGCCGCTCGACCGCCGAGGACGTAGACGTAGGCCAGGAAGGCCAGCTCAGCGACGATCCCGATGCCTATGCGGGCCCAGGTGGGCAGGCCAGACGGCGTGACGAAGCCTTCGATGGCTCCCGAGACGAAGAGGACGAGAGCCAGACCGATCGCCATGCCCAGCGCGGCTCGGCCTTCTTCGGCGAGAGCGGTACGGCGGGAGCGGGGGCCGGGATCGATGACCGTCCAGCCGAGGCGCAGCCCGGTACCGGCGGCGACGAAGACCGCCGTCAGTTCGAGCAGACCGTGCGGGAGAACAAGGCCGAGGAAGGTGTCGAGCCGGCCGGCCGAGGACATCAGGCCGATGCCCACACCGAGGTTGAGCATGTTCTGGAAGAGGATCCACAGGACCGGCAGTCCCAAGAAGACGCCCAGGACCAGGCACATCGCGGCGGCCTGGGCGTTGTTCGTCCAGACCTGGGCAGCGAAGGCGGCCGCGGGGTGGCTGGAGTAATAGGTCTCGTACTCGCCGCCGGGGCGGGTGAGCTGCCGCAGCTCGTTCGGGGCCGCGATCGCGGCCTGTACCTCGGGGTGGGTACCGATCCACCATCCCAGGAGCGCCGCGACGACGGTGGACAGGAGCGCGGTGGGAACCCACCAGTGGCGGGCCCGGTAGACCGCCGCGGGGAAGCCCTTCAGTAGGAAGTGGGTGACGTCCCGCCACAAGGCGCGGCGGGTCCCGGTCACGGCACTGCGCGCGGCTGCCACGAGCTGGCTGAGCCGGCCCGTCAGCTGCGGGTCGGGTGCGCTGGACTGGATCAGGGAGAGGTGGGTGGCGGTGCGCTGGTAGAGGGCGACGAGCTCGTCGGCCTCCGTGCCGGTGAGCCGGCGTCGGCGGCGGAGCAGGGTGTCGAGGCGGTCCCATTTCGCTCGGTGGGCGGAGACGAAGACGTCCAGGTCCATCGTGTCTGCCTGCTCCTCGGCTGGTTGTTCGACAACTCGTCGGCTGTGTCAACTTGTCCTACTGCGGCGCGGTCGCCCTCAGCTTGGCAGACTGGCCGTTCTCGGGGCAGGCCAGGGGAAGGACGACGGGCGTGAGTGAGCTGGTGACGGGTGAGGCCGTGGCGCTGGAGGTGCGCCCGGCGAGGCTGCCCAGCAGGGCACTGGCGGTGCTGCTCGACCTCGTCGTGACGGTGATGGTCTACATCGTCGTGTCCTTGGCTCTCATGGCGTCCACGGCTTCCCTGGACGAGGCCGCGCGGGTCGCGGTGTCGATCGCGACATTCCTGCTCGTGCTGGTGGGCGGGCCGATAGCCGTGGAGACGCTCAGCCACGGACGGTCGCTCGGGAAGATGGCATGCGGGCTGCGGGTGGTCCGGGACGACGGCGGGCCGATCCGGTTCCGGCACGCGCTTGTGCGTGGGGCGATCGGTGTGGTCGAGATTCTGCTGACGTCCGGGGTCGTCGCCTGTATCGCCTCGCTGGTGTCGGCGCGGGGGCGCCGGCTGGGTGACGTGTTCGCGGGCACCCTGGTCGTGCGGGAGCGGGTGCCGGCCGGGCAGGCGACCGCGGTACCTCCACCACCGCCCTGGGTGGCGGGGCGTTTCTCGGCGCTCGATCTGTCGGCGGTTCCCGACGGGCTGTGGCTGGCGGTCCGGCAGTACCTGACGCGGATGCAGTATCTGGATCCGCAGGTCGGCTGGAGCATGGCCGAACGGCTCGCCGCCGATCTCGCCGCCCGCACCGGGACTCCGGCGCCGCGCGAGGTTCCGCCGGCCATGTATCTGGCGGCCGTGTTGCAGGAGCGGCAGGCGCGTGAAGCCCGGCGCGCGTTCGGCGGCTCCGCGGCCGGTTCGTCCACCGGAGAGGCCGGCGTCCCGGTCGCCGGGTCCGGCGCGGCGCCCGGTGCTCCCGGCTTCCCGGCGCCGCAACCGTCGGCCTACGGCGTGCCACAGCCGCCGGCGTACGGCGTCGGCGAGCAGTCGGGGACTCCCATGTCCGCCGCGGAGGCTTCACCTGCCGTGCCCCAGGACACCGCTTCCTGGGTTGCCCCGTCCACAGATGTCCCGCAGCAGCACGCGGCCTCCGAGGACACTTCGCGGACCGAGCGTCCCGGCACCGGGTTCGTGCCGCCGGCCTGACGCGTCGGCCGGTCCGGGTCCATCCATCTCCTTCACCCTCTCCCGGTCTTCTCCACCCCGCAGGCTCAGGAGTCGAAGACCGACGGGGGTGACTGAAGGTCCTCCAGCTCGATGCCGGGGGCCGCCAGAACCACGTCCCCTGCGATGTGCACGGTGTGCTGTTCGCCCGTGTCCAAGGCTGTGACCTGGTATTCGTCCACGGTCAGCGGGCCGTTGTCAGTGACGTGTGCTTCTCTTTCCACCAGAGCCCAGGACTGGTCCACGGTGCGGGGGGCGAGGACCGGATCCGTGAAGGCCACGAGGCGGACGCGGGTCGCGGAGACGGAGGGGGCGAGGCGCAGGAGACGGGCGGTGGCGATGAGGAACGCGGGGGATGTGCCGGTGAAGGCGTGGGCGCGCACAGTGCCTTCGGTGGCATGGATGCCGGTGGGGTCGGTGCGGACCCAGGTGACGCCGTCGAGGGCGGCACCGCGCACCTGCCAACCTCCCGCGTGGAGTTCGAGGCGGATGGGGCGGCCGAGGTCGTCGAGGGCCAGGTCGACGGAGCCGTGATGAGCGCCCGAGGGGGTGGTCAGCTGGGATACGTAGCGCCAGCCGGAGGGGCCGGGGGCGCAGTGGAAGTGCTCTTCCGCGAGGGGGGTGTGATCGTGCGGATCGTGAAGCGAATAACGGCCGCGGGGCATGGGGGTCCTGGGGTGTGACGGGGTGGTCCGGCCGCCTCGGCGCTTCGGGCAGGCGGGCGTGACGGCCGCCGTTCCGGTCGAAGTCACCGGTCCGGTTGAAAGGGGCAGGCCCCCGACACGGGGGTGCGGGGGCCTGCCTCGAAGGACCTGGCTGAGACGCGGGTGCGGCTCGGCGGCGGTCAGTAGCGGTAGTGGTCCGACTTGAACGGGCCGTCGACCTCCACGCCGATGTACGCGGCCTGCTCGGGACGCAGTGTGGTGAGCTTGACGCCGAGGGCGTCCAGGTGGAGGCGGGCGACCTTCTCGTCGAGGTGCTTGGGCAGCACGTAGACGCCGGTCGGGTACTCGTCGGGCTTGGTGAACAGCTCGATCTGGGCCAGGGTCTGGTCCGCGAAGGAGTTGGACATCACGAACGACGGGTGACCGGTGGCGTTGCCCAGGTTCAGCAGGCGGCCCTCGGACAGCACGATGATCTTCTTGCCGTCCGGGAAGGTCCAGGTGTGGACCTGCGGCTTGACCTCGTCCTTGACGATGCCGGGGATCTTGGCGAGGCCGGCCATGTCGATCTCGTTGTCGAAGTGGCCGATGTTGCCGACGATCGCCTGGTGCTTCATCTTCGCCATGTCGGAGGCAAGGATGATGTCCTTGTTGCCGGTGGTGGTGACGAAGATGTCGGCCGTCTCGACGACATCGTCCAGCGTGGTGACCTGGTAGCCGTCCATCGCCGCCTGGAGGGCGCAGATCGGGTCGATCTCGGTGATGATCACGCGGGCGCCCTGGCCGCGCAGGGACTCCGCGCAGCCCTTGCCCACGTCGCCGTAGCCGCACACGACCGCGGTCTTGCCGCCGATCAGGACGTCGGTGGCGCGGTTGATGCCGTCGACCAGGGAGTGCCGGCAGCCGTACTTGTTGTCGAACTTCGACTTGGTGACCGAGTCGTTGACGTTGATCGCCGGGAACAGGAGGGTGCCCTCGCGCTGCATCTCGTACAGGCGGTGCACGCCGGTGGTGGTCTCCTCGGTGACGCCCCGGATCTCGGAGGCCAGCTGGGTCCACTTCTGCGGGTTCTCGCCCAGGGTGCGGGTCAGCAGCTCGAGGATGACACGATGCTCGTCGGACTCGGCCGTGTCGGGCGAGGGGACCTTGCCGTCCTTCTCGTACTCGACGCCGTTGTGGACCAGCAGGGTGGCGTCGCCGCCGTCGTCCAGGATCATGTTCGGGCCGCCGGTGGGGCTGTCCGGCCAGGTCAGCGCCTGCTCGGTGCACCACCAGTACTCCTGGAGGGTCTCGCCCTTCCAGGCGAACACCGGAATGCCCTGCGGGTCGTCGGGGGTGCCGTTGAGGCCGACGGCGATGGCGGCGGCCGCGTGGTCCTGCGTGGAGAAGATGTTGCAGGACGCCCAGCGGACCCGCGCGCCGAGGGCCGTCAGAGTCTCGATCAGGACGGCTGTCTGCACGGTCATGTGCAGGGAGCCGGTGATGCGGGCGCCCTTGAGCGGCTGCTGCTCGGCGTACTCCGCACGGATCGCCATCAGGCCCGGCATCTCGTGCTCGGCGAGGGAGATCTCCTTGCGGCCGAACTCGGCCAGGGACAGGTCGGCGACCTTGAAGTCCTGTCGGTTCTCGACAGTCGTCATGGGGTGCTGCTCCTCGGGGTTGGGGCGAGGTGGGTACGGCTGACCTGCGCGGCGGCGGACACAGGGGTGCCCGAAGAGGACACAGGCATGCCCGCGTGCGCGCAGCGCAGTCCGTCGGAGGCCCTCTCTCCCTCGGTCGGCCCCTTCTCGGGCCGCCCGACCGCCATCAGCAGCGACGTCTGGCTCCGTCCCAAGCTACACCGCGAGGCACGACGGCCCACAGTCCGTGTCCGGACACACCGGGCCGTGCGCGAGGCCTCGTGATCGTTGCCGGGGCCGGCCCGGGTCAGTGGCCCGTGGGGTGCGGGGCGGGTCCGCCGGGGGTGGCCTCGCGGTCCGGGCCCTTGGCCGCCTCGGCCTCGCTGTAGATGTCCGGTTCCAGGTAGATGACGCGGGCGATGGGGACGGCGGCGCGGATGCGGGCCTCGGCGGCGTTGATGGCGGCGGCGATCTCGGCGGCCGTGTCGTCGTGCTGCACGCCGATCTTGGCGGCGATGAGCAGTTCCTCGGGGCCGAGGTGGAGCGTGCGCATGTGGATGACGCCGGTGACGGTGTCGCCGTCGACCATGGCGGTCTCGATCTGCCGGACCACATCGGTGCCGGCGGCCTCGCCGAGCAGCAGGGACTTGGTCTCGGCGGCCAGGACGAGGGCGATCAGCACGAGCAGGGCGCCGATGCAGACCGTGCCGATGCCGTCCCAGATCCCGTCGCCGGTGAGCAGGGCGAGGCCCACGCCGCCGAGGGCGAGGACGAGACCGATCAGCGCGCCGAAGTCCTCCAGGAGCACGACCGGCAGTTCGGGGGCCTTGGCGCGGCGGATGAACTGCGGCCAGGAGAGCTTGCCGCGCAGTTGGTCGGCCTCCTTGACGGCCGTGCGGAAGGAGAAGCCCTCGGCGACGATCGCGAAGACGAGGACGCCCACCGGCCAGTACCAGTGCTCCAGTTCGTGCGGGTTGCGGATCTTCTCGATGCCCTCGTAGATGGCGAACATGCCACCGATGGAGAACAGGACGATGGAGACGAGGAAGGCGTAGACGTACCGTTCGCGGCCGTAGCCGAAGGGGTGCTGCGGGGTCGCCTCGCGCTGGGCCCGCTTGCCGCCGATCAGCAGCAGGAACTGGTTGCCGGAGTCGGCGAGGGAGTGCACGCCCTCGGCGAGCATCGACGAGGAGCCGCTGAAGGCGAATGCCACGAACTTGGCTATCGCGATGGCGAGGTTGGCGCCGAGTGCCGCCATGATCGCCCTGGTGCCGCCTGACGCGCTCATCTGTTCGCGTTGTCCCTTCGCCGTCGTACTCGCTTGCGGCCTTGGCCCGTCCTCGGCCGGTGGGTCATTGTCGCAGCCCGGTTCGGCGGCGGTTACCCGGGCGGCGGCCGGTTGGGCCGCCGCCCGCGCGGTCAGACGACGACGGTGGCCCGGAACAGGGTGCCGGTGCCGGACGCTTCGGTCTTTTCGCCGGCCGGGACGAACACCGACTGCCCCGGGGCGAGTTCCTGTTCGCCGGCCCCGACGGAGCCGGCCGTGCAGAGCAGGATCTGCGGGGTGTCGAGGGTGAGGTCGCGGACGGCGTCGGTGCCCTCGGGCAGGACGTAGCGGGACAGGCGGAACTCGTCGACGGGGGTGTCGTAGACCTCCTCGCCGTCCGGGCCGGCCTCCGGGCACAGGATGCCGGGGTCGCGGGCCTCGAAGCGGACGATGCGCAGGAGTTCGGGGACGTCGACGTGCTTGGGGGTCAGGCCGCAGCGCAGGACGTTGTCGGAGTTGGCCATGATCTCCACGCCCAGGCCGTTGAGGTAGGCGTGCGGGATGCCGGCGCCGAGGAAGACCGCCTCGCCCGGCTTGAGGCGGAAGTGGTTGAGGAGCATCGCGGCCAGCACCCCCGGGTCGCCCGGGTAGTGGCGGGCGATGCCGGCGTAGGGGGCGTGGTCGCCGCCGAGGCGGGCGCAGGCGGCCGCGGCCGCGGCGACCGTCGCGGCCATCTCCTCGCGGTCGGCGGTGAGGAGGGCGGTGAGGACCTCGCGCAGGGCGGCTTCCTCGGGGCGGGCGCGCAGCACGTCGACGTACGGCTTGAGGGAGTCGACACCGAGGGCGTCGAGCAGTTCGGCGGCCCGGCTCGGCGCGCGGAAACCACACAGGCCGTCGAACTCGGTGAGCGCGCAGACCAGTTCGGGCTTGTGGTTGGCGTCCTTGTAGTTGCGGTGCGGGGCGTCGGCGGGGACGCCTCGGCGCTCCTCGTCGGCGTATCCCTCCTTGGCCTGTGCCAGGTCGGGGTGGACCTGGAGGGAGAGCGGGGCGCCGGCGGCGAGGATCTTGAGCAGGAAGGGCAGGTGCGGGCCGAACTTCGCGACCGCCTTGGCGCCCAGTTCCTCCTCCGGGCCGGCCTTGATGACCTCGGCGAGGGTGCCGCGTGCGGTGCGCGAGGGTGCGCCCGGATGGGCCCCCATCCACAGCTCCGCCTGGGGTTCGCCGCTCGGTTCGACACCCAGCAGGTGCGGGATGGCGGTGGTGGAACCCCAGGCGTAGGGGCGGATCGTGTTGTCGAGGCGGTCCATGCGCTTCTCTCTGCGGTTCTGGGCTGTTCTCGGCGTTCTCAGCTGTTCTCGGCTGTTCTCGTCTGCGCTCAAGGACAGATCAGGTGCGGGAGGCGAGCGCCAGGTAAACGGCGGTGAAATCCGTGACGGCGATCAGCTCCGCGAGGGTCTCGATCTCGTCGCCGGGGTCCGGCTCCAGTTCGCTGATCGGCGTGTCGTGGCTGAGAGCCAGGTCCCGGGCGGCCGGGGCTGCCGTCAGGCCGCCGAGCGGGCGGTCGCGCAGCAGCACCACGCGCGCGTGCAGGGCGGGCCGCTCCTCGACGCGGTCGCGGAAGAAGTCGTCCGGGTCGGCGCTGGCGGCCAGCGGACCGGCGAGCAGCGCGGTGTGCGCGGCGAGGGCTTCGGGCAGTTCGGCGACGATCGCGGGGATGCCGGACAGTTCGGCGAGCCCGGCGGCGAACCGGCGTCCCGCGGGGCCCGCGGAGGCGCCCTCGGTCCAGATGACCGGCAGCGCGTCGGCGAGTTCGGCGGCGAGGGTCTTGGCCGGGTTGCTGTAGGTGACGATGGCGGGTCCGCAGCGCTCGGCGATGTGGTCCAGCCGGTTGGCGACCTTCTCCAGGGAGTCGGGTGGGGCGGTGAGCAGGCCCACGCGGTCCAGGAGTGCCAGCAACGGCGTGAGCAGCGCCCACAGGACGCCCGGGGCGGATCCGGCGAGGGGTTCGCCGTGGTCGTAGGGGGCCGTGGCCATGGGGATGAACAGGCCGCGGGCGCCCTCGAGGGCCTCGGCGAGCGGGGTCCCCGCGGGGGCCACGGCGACGACCGTGCAGCCGCGCCGGTAGGCCTGCTCGGCGAGCAGGGAGAGGCTCGGCTCGGTGCCGTCCGGGGTGGCGATCAGCAGCAGGTCGACGGAGCCGGCCCAGCCGGGCAGTTCCCAGCGCAGGGCGCCGGCCGCGGAGGCCACGCCCGTGGGCGCCAGCCGGGTGACGGGGCTGCCGGCGCCGGCGAGCGTGCCGAGCAGGTCGGCCGCGTGGGTGGCGGCGGCGCCGGGGCCGGCGATCAGGACGGCGCGGGGGCGGCCGTCGGGCCTGAGGCCGCTCACGCCCGCCTCAACGGCGTTCCGGGCGGCGGTCCGGACGCGGGCGCCGGCCTCGGCCGCGCCGCGGAGCAGTCCGCGGCGGTCGGCCTGGGCGAGCCCCTCCGGGGCGTCGAGCAGCGATTCGTCGAGCATGGGCGGCAGCCTCCCGATCGGGCACCGAGCGCCGGGTCGTCTTCATGCGGACAGCGGAACCCGTCCGGGCGAGGCGGTGGGCCTCTTCCGGACGGGTCTGCGTCACGCTGGGCGACGGGCCTCGTCGACGAGCAGGACGGGGATGCCGTCGCGGACGGGGTACGCCAGACCGCAGTCCTGCCCGGTGCAGACCAGCTCGGTGTCCTGCTCCTTGAGAGGGGCGTGGCAGGCCGGGCAGGCGAGGATCTCCAGAAGGCCGGCTTCGAGCGGCATGGGGTTTCCCTTCGGGCGGGCGGCGTGGGTGCGTCGGTGCGGTCGTACGGACGTGCCTGGTCAGGGTACCGCCGGTGGGGGCGGCGTGGCGGGGTCGGGCCGTGGCCCGCACGCCGGGGCGCCGCCCTGATGGGGGTGGACGGCCACTCAGCCCCGGATGATCGCCAGGGCCTCGTCCCGCACCTTGGCCATCGTCGCCTCGTCGCGGGCCTCGGCGTTCAGCCGCAGCAGCGGTTCGGTGTTGGACGGGCGGACGTTGAACCACCAGTCGGCGGCGGTGACGGTGAGGCCGTCGAGTTCGTCGAGGGTGACGTCCGCGCGGTCGGTGTAGGCCGACCTGATGGCGGCGAGGCGGGCGGTCTGGTCGTCGACCGTGGAGTTGATCTCGCCGGAACCGGCATAGCGGTCGTACTGGGCGACGAGGGCCGACAGGGGGCCGTCCTGGCCGCCCAGGGCCGCGAGGACGTGCAAGGCGGCCAGCATGCCGGTGTCGGCGTTCCAGAAGTCCTTGAAGTAGTAGTGCGCGGAGTGCTCGCCGCCGAAGATCGCCCCGGTCCTCGCCATCTCGGCCTTGATGAAGGAGTGGCCCACGCGGGTGCGGGCGGGCGTGCCGCCGTTCTCCTCGACGACCTCCGGGACCGACCAGGAGGTGATGAGGTTGTGGATGATCACGCCCTTGCCGCCGTTCTTCGCCAGCTCGCGGGCGGCGACCAGCGCGGTGATCGCGGACGGGGAGACCGGCTCGCCGCGCTCGTCGATCACGAAGCAGCGGTCGGCGTCGCCGTCGAAGGCGATGCCGAGGTCGGCGCCCTCCGCGCGGACCCGCTTCTGGAGGTCGACGAGGTTGGCCGGGTCCAGGGGGTTGGCCTCGTGGTTGGGGAAGGTACCGTCCAGTTCGAAGTACATCGGGACGAGGTCGACCGGCAGGCCGTCGAAGACGGTCGGGACGGTGTGGCCGCCCATGCCGTTGCCCGCGTCGACAACGACCTTCAGGGGGCGGAGGGACTCCAGGTCGACGAGGGAGCGCAGGTACGCCGCGTAGTCGTGCAACGTGTCGCGCCGGCTGATCGTCCCCTGCCGGGCGGCCGGCTCGGGGGCGCCCGAGGCGAGCCACCGCTCGACCAGTTCGCGGATCTCCACCAGCCCGGAGTCCTGGCCAATGGGGGCCGCGCCCGCGCGGCACATCTTGATGCCGTTGTACCTGGCCGGGTTGTGCGAGGCCGTGAACATCGCGCCGGGCAGGTCCAGGGCGCCGGAGGCGTAGTACAGCTGGTCCGTCGAGCACAGGCCGATCCCGGTGACGTCGGCGCCATACCGTGCCGCGCCGCGGGCGAAGGCCCGGGCCAGGCCGGGCGAGGAGGGCCTCATGTCGTGGCCGGTCACGAGGGCTTCGGCGCCGGTGACCTGGGCGAAGGCCGCCCCGAAGAGTTCGGCCAGCGGCTCGTCCCACTGGTCCGGGACCACCCCGCGTACGTCGTACGCCTTCACGATCTGCGACAGATCAGCAGCCACGGCCAGCCCTTCTGAGGTCCTATCGGTCACCACAAACTACCGTCGGCATGCGAACAGAAGGCGGCGGAGGCGAGGGCCGCGAGTGGCGGAAGGATTTCGCGGCTGCCCGGTGTCAGTTGTCGGGCGAGCGGAGCACGCGCAGATGGCCGCGGCGGGCCACCTCCATCGGGTCCGCGGTACGTGCGCCGCCACCGGCCTCGGCCGCTCGTTCCTGGGGCCTGGCCGCCTCGCGCACGGCGTTGGCAAGCGCTTCCAGATCGTCACCGCTGGGCCGCGCGGGAGCCGAGCCGTCGAGGAGCCGGACGACCTCCCAGCCGCGGGGCGCGGTGAGGCGCTCGGAATGCTCGGCGCACAGGTCGTAACAGTGGGGTTCGGCGTAGGTGGCGAGCGGGCCGAGGACAGCGGTCGAGTCGGCGTAGACGTACGTCAGCGTCGCTACGGCGGGACGGCCGCAAGCGGTGCGCGAACAGCGACGTACAAGGCTCACGACGATGGACGGTACCGCACTCTTGAGCGGGCCGCGACGACTCTCCACCAGGCCACTCCACCGTGTCGCGGTATGAAACGTCCCAGACACACCTTCTGTCACACTTCGCTGACCTGCGTGAACGTCCCCTGACGGGATCTCGAACACGTCGGATCCGGTCACGACCGGGTACAAAATCAGTCAATTACCTTGATATCGACGGCCCTGGAGAGATATGGAATCGAGCCCCAGCTTGGCTGAAATGCTCACCGGGCGACCGGCCGTGGCGGGGCGGGGACGGCCTCCGGCGCGGGGTCCCGGGTGATGCGCGCAGCCGGGCACGCGGGGACGCCGGGGACTACCCTTCACCAGTGATGGACAACCGTGTACCGCCCCGTGCCGCCGGCCCCGGGCCCCGCCGACGTGATCGCCACGGCCGGGGCATGCGCGGCCCGATCGCCCCGCCGCAGGTGCCGCTCGCCGCGAGCCGCGCCGAGGCGTTCGCAGATCTGGTGCAGGACTCCGTGGACCGTCTGGAGCGGCGCTGGCCGCAACTGGCCGACGTGGACTTCTTCGTGGTGGAGGTGCCGCGGCTGGACGGGCCGGGGCAGCCGTGGAGCGACGAGGCGGTGCCGCTCGGGGGCACGGTCGCGTCGCGTGAGGGGCGACGCGCCCGCGTGGTCGTCTACCGGCGGCCGGTGGAGATCCGCACCAAGGGCCGCGACGAGCGGGCCGCCCTGGTGCACGAGATCGTCGTCGAGCAGGTGGCCGAGCTGCTGGGGCTGACCCCGGAGACGGTCGACCCCCGGTACGGCGAGGACTGACCGCCCCGGCACGGCGAGGACCGTCCCGGCCCGTCGCCGGGGCGCCCCCGAGCCGGCAGGCTCACTTCTGCAGCACCGACAGGTCCTGCTCAGCGTGCGGCACCGCCACCATCCCCCGGTCGTCCGGCAGCGTCTGGATCGTGAAGCCGGGGTTGCCCTCCCGCGACGCCGTGAGGGTGCGCGCCCCGTAGACCGAGCCGCCGGAGATCCGCTCCACCGTGAGCGCGTACGTCCCCTTCAGGCCGGACGGCACCGGCGGGGCGATGTCCTGGGTCGTGCCTTCCTTGATCGTGTAGGTCTTCGAGACGGCCGTGCCGCCCCCGCTGCCCGCCGACGCGGTGACCTTGACCTGTGCGGTGGCCGTGGGGGCCGTCAGCGACAGCGTCGAGCCCTTGGCGCTGTTGTCGGGCGAGGTCGCCCGGGTCACGAACGGGCCGGCCGCCGGGATGAACGCCGTCTCCTGCCGGTCACCCTTGCCCCTGAGGACCCGCAGCGCCGCGACCACGGGCACCGACCGCGAGGTCGGGGTCAGCACCAGCGACCCCGCCTCCTCGCGCGTGATCTCGCCGAGGTCGATGGCGGTCGTCATGCCGCCCTTGAGGTGGACCGTCTCGTGCCCCGCTGGCGTGATCAGCCCGGACGGGGAGGCGAGGCGCACCTTCAGGTCGGCGTCGGAGTCGGCGGGTGTGAAGGCGACCAGCCGTACGTCCGTGGCGTCCTTGGGGATGCCCGGGAGCACCAGGCTGCCCGCCGGGTCCGCGGACGCCGCCAGCCAGTCCCCGCCCAGACTGTTGTCGAGGGCCTGCACCGCCGCCCCGACCCGGCCGCTGCGCACGCTCACGTGCACCGTGAGGTCCTGCTGCGCGGAGTCGGTGAGCGTGGACAGCAGGATCGGCTCGCTGGAGTGCGGCGCAACGGTGACGCCCTCGCCGGCGGGCGACTTCACGGCGCCCTCCGCGCCGTAGAGCCCGATGTCGACGACGGCCGGGGAGTCGTCCGGGTTGGTCAGGTGGATGTAGTCGGACCGGGCGGCGGCCGTGCTCGCGCCGGGGAACCAGAACTGGGTGTCCGGCGCGGTGCAGGTCACGCCCAGCACCCCGCGACCGGCGCCCGCGGCGACCTCGGTGGTCTGCTGCACCGTCCAGCCGGGCGCGAACTTGCCCTCGGCCGTGCCGATCAGAGCGGGCGCGTCCCCGCCCGAGGTGTCACCGGTGACGGGTGTGCCGGGCTCCTTGGGTTCCAGGACGGACTTGGCGGTCTTGTTCTTTCCGCCGTCCTTGGTCTTGCCCGTGGAGCCGCCCTTGGCCGCGTCCTTCCCGTCGCCCGTGCCCGACTGCTCGGTGGCGGGCAGGAGCTGGGCCTTGCCCGTGCCGCTGGTGCCCGCGGTCACGGGCGTGAAGGACGTGTACGCGGTGTCGGCTATGTCGGAGGTGCTCGGTGTCGGGCACACCAGGGTCGTGCGCTCGACGGGCAGTTGCGCGGCCGCCGTGGCGGGGCCGGCGCCCGCGGCGTCCGGCGTGTCCAGCGCGGCGAATCCGGTGACGGCGGCGAGCGCGGTCACGCCGGCGATCAGGGACAGGGTCGTGCGGTTCACTGCTGGCTCCCGTCGGGGCGCTCATTGCCGTTGCCGTGCGGGTGGTGCTGAGCCGGGTCGTACGGCTCCTCGTACCCCTGCTGGTACGTCTGGTCGTAGGGCGCCGCCGGGGTCTGGCCGCCATAGCCGTACGGGTCGTACTGGCCGCCCTGGTACGGGTCGGCCTGGTACGCCTGGTCGTAGCCGCCCGCCGGGTACTGCTGGGGCTGGGCGCCCTGGTACTGGCCGTCACCCGGGTACTGGCCGTCGCCGTAGGCGCCGTACTCGGTCGCGGCTCCCGCGTAGGCGGTGGTGTCCCACTCGTCGTAGGACTGCTGGTGCGGGACGGCGGCGGGTGCCTCGTCCGGGGCGGGAGGCGGCACGGTGCCCGGTTCCGCCGCGAACTCCTGCTGTCCGTACTCCCCCTGTCCGAACTCCTCCTGACCGAACCCCTCCTGACCGGCTTCGCCCTGTCCGGCCTCGTCCGCCTCGGCCTCGGCCTGGGCCCGCAGCCTGCGGGCCCGGCGGCCCTCCCCGGCGACGGCCTGGGCGGGAACGAGCTCCTCCTCCGGCAGGTCGTCGTCGACGTCGCGGCGCCGGCCGGGCAGGGCGAGCACGACGAGAACGACGGCGAGGGCGCCCTGGGCCCACAGCCAGGCCGTGTGGCCGAACGGGTCCTCGAAGGTGACGTCCAGCTTGCCGCCGGAGGCGGGGAGCTGGAAGCCCTGGGCCCAGTCGTCGACGGTGGTGCGGGTGAGCGGCCTGCCGTCCAGGGTGGCCGTCCAGCCCGCGTCGGCGGAGTCCGCCAGGCGCAGCACGCGGCCCTCGGCCCCGGACGGGATCGTGGTGTGGATCTCGACGGGTCCGGCGGCGACGGGCTCGGCGGTACCGGAGCCCGCGGCAGGCACGATGGCGGCGCGCGAGACCTCCTGGTTCACCCGCCACAGGGCGCTGCCGTCCTGCTGGCTGAGCCGGGTGAGGCCGGGCGTGGCGTCCAGGACGCGGCTGACGTCGCGGGGCGCGCCCTTGTGGACCAGGACGTAGCGGACGGCGAAACCGCCGAGCTGGCCGGCCTGGTCGGCGCCGGAGCCGGCGACCAGGTTGGCGACGACCTTGTCCAGCTGCTTGTTCCCGCCGTTCACCGCGGCGAGTTCGGCGTCGCCCATGCGGGCGCCGGAGCCGCGTACGAGCATGTAACCGACGTGGGCGGGCGAGTCGCTGTCGAGGACCAGGGTGCGGGCCTGGTCGCGGGTGCCGCTCTCCTCGGCGACGAACGCGGGCACCTGCACGGGGTCGCGCCGCTCCACCGGGCCGTCGGCGCCGCGGATCATCCAGCCGGCGGCGACGAGCAGGGGTCCGGCGGCCGAGGCGAAGGCGATCAGCGCGGCGACCGGCTGGCGCCAGCCGAAGCTCTGCTCGGCCACGCGTGCACGTGCCCCGTCGGCGCCCAGCGCGGCTGCGGCGAGGAGGGCGAGGCCGTAGACGAGGGTGGCCGGGCCGGCCCAGGTGGAGCCGTTGGACAGCGCGGCGAAGACGAGCGCCACCAGGGCGACCGCCCAGGCCGTCCAGATCGCGGACTGGCGCTCGGAGCGCAGCAGGGCGGCCAACGCGGCCAGGACGATGCCGATGAGCATCAGCCCGTGCACCGTGCCGGGTCCGCCCGGGCCGGCGCCGAGCAGGTCGAGCGCGGAGGCGGCCGAGGAGCCGTACTCCAGGCCGGCCTCGTGGAAGAAGCCGAACGGCAGCAGCGACAGCGACCAGGGCGCGAGGACCAGCAGCGGGGTGCCCAACTGGGCCAGGAAGCGCAGCCCGTGGGCCACGATGTCGTCGCGGCGCACGACCAGCACGCCGAGGCCGAGCAGGAGCGCGATGGGCCACACGATCGGCGTGAACGCGGTCGCGACGGTCAGCAGCAGGGCGTACGCCCAGGTGGCGCGCCAACTGCCGCGGGTGCCGGGGACTCTGGCCAGGCCGGCGGCCGCGACTCCCGCGCGAGCGATCAGCGGCAGCAGCACGGCCAGGACGGCGGTGCCGATGCGGCCGCCGGCCAGCGCGCCGGTGGTGGCGGGCAGGAAGGCGTAGGCGACGGCGGCCCAGGCGCGCAGCAGGCGGGAGGGGACCAGCGGGCGGGAGGCGAAGTACGCGGTGAATCCGGCCAGCGGTACCGAGCCGACCAGCAGGGCGGTGACCGCGAGCCCGGTCGAGCCGAGCAGCAGGGAGGCGAGCGCAGCGACCATCGCCAGGTACGGAGGCGCGGACGGGGTGCCGCCCGCGCCCACCGGGTGCCAGGAGTCGAGGTAGCGCGACCACAGTTCGGAGGAGTCGGCGGGCGCGGGCAGCAGGGCGCCGCCCGCGAGCGCGCCGCCGCCGAGCAGACCGCGGCAGGCGGCAAGGGAGACGAACAGCAGCACCAGGAAGAGCACCGGGCCGGGTTTGCGGGCGATGCGCTTGAGCCGGGCGAACTGCTCGATCTCCAGGAAGTCGGCGTCGTCGCCGCCGGGCCCGGACTCGATCGCGCCGCCGTGCCGGCCTGCCGAGGACGCCTCGGCGTCGGAGCCGCCCACGAGGTTGCCGGCGACCTGTTCCACGGTGGCGCGGATGGTGGCGCCCGGCGGTGGGAGCAGCGCCCGCAGCTCACCCTTGTCGATCTGCGGCTTGCCGCGCCTGCTGCGGCCCGCGATGATCCGCTCGGGCCGCAGCAGGACGCCCATCAGGCCGCGGATCTCGTCGACGGCCTGTCCCGGCACCTTGCCGACGAGGTAGGCGACGGTCCGCAGGAGGGTGCCCAGGACCAGGCGCAGCAGCACCCAGGGCAGCGCTGCCGTACGGGTGTTGACGAGCAGGGTGTAGACGGCGCCGGCCTTGTCGACCTTGTGCGGGGAGGCGGCGGTGCGGCCGACGCAGTCGACGGTGCGGCGCTCGCGGGAGGCCGCCTCGGCGTGCCGTACGACGGCTTCGGGGGCGACCAGGACACGGTGGCCGGCGGAGAGGGCACGCCAGCACAGGTCGACGTCGTCGCGCATCAGGGGGAGCCGGCGGTCGAACCCGCCCAGCTCCTCGAAGATGTCACGCCGGATCAGCATTCCGGCGGTGGACACCGACAGCACGGGCCGCACGTGGTCGTGCTGGCCCTGGTCCTGCTCGCGCCGGTCGAGGCCGGTCCAACGGCGTCCGGAGTTGGCGATGCTGACGCCCACTTCGAGGAGCTGCCTGCGGTCGTACCAGCCGCGCAGCTTGGGGCCGACCACCGCCACGTCGTCGCGGCCGAGTTCGTACTCGTTCTCCACGACGCGCAGCAGCTGGGCCAGGGCGTCGGGCTCGGGTGCGCAGTCGTCGTGCAGCAGCCACAGCCATTGCACCGGCTCCCCGTAGGGCAGTTCGGGGAGGTCGTAGGCGTCGTCGCGCCACGTGCGCGTGACGGGGTCCCAGCTGCTGGGGCGCTTGAGGTACGGCAGGTCGTCCGGGGCGAGGACCGGGGCGCTGTGGACGGCCTCCTCGACGGCCTGTCCGAAGCCGGTGCGCCGGGCGAGGTGCAGAACGCGGTCGGCGCCGAGGGCGTCGGTGACCACCTGGGCGGACTCGTCCGCACTGCCGGTGTCGGCGGCCACGGCGTACTGCACGGGCCGCTCCTGGCCGAGCAGGCCGGCGAGCGCGTCGGGCAGCCAGCGCGCGCCGTCATGGGAGACGAGCACGGCGGTGACGACGTGGCGCGGGTACTCCGGTGTGCCGGTCTGGTCGGACGCCGTCGCGCGCGCGGGGTCGGGCACTGGGGCAGCGCCGTCGTAGTGGGCTGCCGTATGGCTGTGCACGGACATCGATGTACGGGCCCCGGTTCGGTGGACTTCGGTGGACGCCTGTGCCCGGCGGGGGCAGGGGGGCGTGCTGGACGAGCGACCACACTATCGGCTGACCAACAGGGCGGCCCGCCGCCTGTGGATAACCCACCTGCGACGGGCCGTTCGTGACGTTTTCCGGGGGATGTGAGCGGAGCCTGCGGTGGTACGGCGGTCAGACGGCCGCCTTCTTCAACCGGCGGCGCTCCCGCTCGGACAGGCCGCCCCAGATGCCGAAGCGCTCGTCGTTGGCGAGGGCGTACTCGAGGCACTCGGAGCGGACCTCGCACGCGAGGCAGACCTTCTTGGCCTCGCGGGTGGAGCCGCCCTTCTCGGGGAAGAAGGACTCGGGGTCGGTCTGGGCGCACAGCGCGCGCTCCTGCCAGCCGAGTTCCTCGTCCGCGTCGTCGACCAGCAGTTGCTGCACCAGCTCGGTCATGTGCGCCCCTCGTCTGTCTTTCGCGTCCCCGTGATGCAGCCGTTATCTGTCCGGCTGAACGACACGAGTGAAATTACAAGTGTGCTGCTCCGGGCGAGTCAAGCCGAGATCTGCTATTGAGCCCCTTATTCACTCTGCGGAACCAAGGCCATGCGGAAAGTGTGCAAATCGGCATAAACCTTGACACATGGCCGAGGCTCCGAGGGTCTCGCGCCCCGCACGGAGCCCGCACAGGGAAGGACGCCTCGGACTTCGATCTCGTTCCGACGCGCACGCCGAAGCGATCTGGATCACGGTCTGATCACGGGATCGCAACGGGGCTTGCGCGCCCGGCATGAGCGCCATGTGTCCCGGTAGCCCCGCGAGCAAACCTTTCATCTGGGAGATGAACCGGATGAGGTGAAACATGTCCCACAATCCGGGCGTCAGGTTGACAGTGGGGGTGTGAGCCGCTTGCCTAGAGGGCATGCTCGCGAACTCGGCACTCACCACGACCCGCACCGCCGGGTCCCTCGGTGCTGCCCACGCTCGCTGTAGCTGTCGCTGTTGCGGTTGTTGAGCCCCCGCGCGTCACGCGTGCTCCAGCCGTCGTCCGGACCTTTTCGGCCGGGCCCCCGTTCCCCCTGACCTTCTTTCACGAGGAACCACCCCACCCTCATGAACAGCGACAGCGACCTCCAGATCGCCGGCGACATCCTCGAAGTCCCGCACCTGCTCCAGGCCCCCCGCGAACACCCCTCCACCGTGGCCGAGTTCGTCGGCCTGGCCCGCTCCCTCGCGGCCGACCGCGCCCAGTGGGCGCACCTCGTCCGCTACGACGCGACGACCCGCTGGTACCACCGGCTGCGCACCGGCCCGGGCTACGAGGTGTGGCTGCTGTCCTGGGTGCCCGGACAGGGCAGCGGACCGCACGACCACGGCCCCTCCTCCGGCGTGCTCACGGTCCTGGACGGCGAGCTGACCGAGCGCACCGCACGGGGCACGCGCGCGCTGGGCGCGGGCGCGCAGCGCGTGTTCGCACCCGGGTACGCGCACGAGGTCGTCAACGACACGCTGGAGCCGGCGGTCAGCCTGCACGTGTACTTCCCCGGTCTGACCGAGATGCCCATGCACGCCCGGTCCTCGACCGGGGCGGCCCGCACCGCCGCTCAGTGCGCGGGGGTCCTCCCCGACCCGGCGGGCGCGGCCGGCGCCTGAGCCGCCGCGGGGCACTTGTCCCTCGTCCACAGGCCGCAACGAGTCGGCCCGGCGGCTGACACACTGTTTCCATGCGGATTGTGGTTCTGGCAGGCGGCATCGGTGGTGCCCGGTTCCTGCGCGGTCTCAAGCGGGCCGTGCCGGACGCGGACGTCACGGTCATCGGCAACACCGGCGACGACATCCACCTCTTCGGGCTGAAGATCTGCCCGGACCTGGACACGGTGATGTACACGCTCGGCGGCGGCATCGAGGAGGAGCAGGGCTGGGGCCGGGCCGACGAGACCTTCCATCTCAAGGAGGAACTCGCGGCGTACGGCGTGGGACCGGACTGGTTCGGCCTGGGCGACCGCGACTTCGCCACGCACATCGTGCGCACTCAGATGATCGGCGCCGGGTATCCGCTCAGCGCGGTGACCGAGGCGCTGTGCGACCGGTGGAAGCCGGGGGTGCGGCTGATCCCGATGACCGACGACCGGGTGGAGACGCATGTCGCGGTCACCCTGCCCGACAGCGGCGCCACCCCGGGCCCCGGCGAGCGCAAGGCCGTCCACTTCCAGGAGTACTGGGTGCGGCTGCGGGCCTCGGTACCGGCGGAAGCCGTGGTGCCGGTCGGCGCGGAGCAGGCCAAGCCGGCCCCGGGCGTGCTGGAGGCGATCGCCCAGGCCGACGTGATCCTCTTCCCGCCGTCCAACCCCGTCGTCTCCATCGGCACCATCCTCGCGGTGCCCGGCATCCGGGAGGCCATCGCCGACGCGGGAGTGCCGGTGATCGGCCTGTCCCCCATCGTCGGGGACGCGCCCGTGCGCGGCATGGCCGACAAGGTCCTCGCCGCGGTCGGCGTGGAGTCCACGGCCGCGGCGGTGGCCGAGCACTACGGCTCGGGACTGCTGGACGGCTGGCTCGTCGACACGGTCGACGAGGCCTCGGTCGAGCGGGTCGAGACCGCGGGCATCCGGTGCAGGGCGGTGCCGCTGATGATGACCGACGTCGACGCCGCCGCCCGGATGGCGGGCGAGGCGCTCGCGCTGGCCGAGGAGGTGCGCGGAGCATGAGCGGCACGACGGAGGAGTCTCCGGCCGCCGCCCCGGAGTTCCGGGTCTGGGCGGTGCCCGGGATCCCCGAGGTCGCGCAGGGGGACGATCTGGCCAAGCTGATCGCCGGCGCGGAGCCCGGACTGACCGACGGGGACGTGTTGCTCGTCACCTCGAAGATCGTCTCCAAGGCCGAGGGGCGGCTGGTCCGAGCGGCCGACCGGGAGGCCGCGATCGACGCCGAGACCGTGCGGGTCGTGGCCCGGCGCGGAGCGCTGCGGATCGTGCAGAACCGGCAGGGGCACGTCATGGCTGCCGCCGGCGTCGACGCGTCCAACACCCCTGCCGGCACAGTGCTGTTGCTGCCGGAGGACCCGGATGCGTCCGCGCGCGCGATCCGGGACGGGCTGCGCGACGCCCTCGGCGTCACCGTCGGAGTGCTCGTCACCGACACCTTCGGGCGGCCCTGGCGCGCGGGGCTCACCGACGTCGCCATCGGCGCCGCGGGCGTACGCGTGCTGGACGATCTGCGCGGCGGCACGGACGCGCACGGCAACCCGCTGAGCACCACCGTCGTCGCCACCGCCGACGAACTCGCCGCCGCGGGCGACCTGGTCAAGGGCAAGGCCGCCGGGCTGCCGGTCGCCGTGGTGCGCGGGCTGCGGCACGTGGTGACCGAGGAGAACGGTGCGGACGGAGAGAACGCAGAGGACGGGGAAGGAGCACGGGCCATGGTGCGTGACGCGCGCGACGACATGTTCCGGCTGGGGACCTCCGAGGCCGTGCGGGAGGCGGTGACCCAGCGGCGTACCGTGCGGTCCTTCACCGACGAGCCCGTCGACCCCGGCGCGGTGCGGCGGGCGGTGGCCGCGGCGGTGACCGCGCCCGCGCCGCACCACACCACGCCGTGGCGGTTCGTGCTCCTCGAGTCCGCGCAGTCACGCACCCGGCTGCTCGACGCGATGCGGGAGGCCTGGATCGCGGACCTGCGGCGGGACGGAAAGAGCGAGGAGTCGATCGCCCGGCGGATCCGGCGCGGGGACGTGCTGCGCAACGCGCCGTACCTCGCGGTGCCGTGCCTCGTCATGGACGGCTCGCACGAGTACGGCGACGAGCGGCGGGACGGCGCCGAGCGGGAGATGTTCGTGGTCGCCGCCGGGGCCGGGGTACAGAACTTCCTGGTCGCGCTGGCCGGGGAGCGGCTCGGCTCGGCGTGGGTGTCCTCGACGATGTTCTGCCGGGACGTGGTGCGAGAGGTGCTCGGGCTGCCCGCGGACTGGGATCCGATGGGAGCGGTAGCCGTCGGGCATCCGGCGGAGCAACCGAAGCCGCGACCGGAGCGGGACGCGGGGGCGTTCGTCCTCTCCCTGTGACCGCATAGTCTCGTACGGCATCTCAAGGCAACCCTGGATCTCATTCGTGGCAGGACGTTTCGCTCCGCGGCCCCCGCGTCCGACCGTGCGCGGTGGGCAGGCCGGCGTGCCCGCGGCCGTGCCCCGGCAGGCGGCCGCGCCGGGGCGGGTCCGCACCTGGGCGCCGGACGGGCCGCTGGACCTGGGGCTCGTGCTCGGACCGCTGCGGCGGGGGCAGGGCGATCCCACGTTCCGGGCGACGCCCGACGGTTCGGTGTGGCGCACCGGCCGCACACCGCTCGGGCCTGGGACGCTGCGGGTGTCCGCTCATGGCGGGAAGGTCCGCGGCGAGGCGTGGGGGCCGGGCGCCGAATGGCTGCTGGAGCAGCTGCCCGAGCTGCTCGGGGCCGCCGACGACCCGTCCGCGTTCGTACCGCGGCACCGGCTGCTCGCGCTGACCCGGCACCGGCGCCCGGGGTTGCGGCTGACCCGGACCGGGCTGGTGCTGGAGTCGCTGATCCCGTCGGTCCTGGAACAGAAGGTGACGACGGTCGAGGCGTACGCGGCCTGGCGGATGCTGGTGCGCACGTACGGGGAGCCGGCGCCCGGACCCGCCGCCGGCCGCATGTACGTCATGCCGGCGCCGCGGACGTGGGCGCTGATCCCGTCGTGGGAGTGGCACCGGGCCGGGGTCGACGACAAGCGGGCGTCGACCGTGCTGCGAGCGGTGCGGGTCGCCGCGCGGCTGGAGGAGGCGGCGCGGATGCCTCCGGAGCGGGCGCGGGAGCGGCTGGAGCTGGTGCCCGGCATCGGACCGTGGACGTCGGCGGAGACCGTGCAGCGCAGTCATGGCGCGGCGGACGCCGTGACGGTCGGCGATCTGCATCTGCCGGGCATCGTGGGATGGGCGCTGGCCGGGGATCGGAACGCCGACGACGCGGAGATGCTGCGCCTGCTGGAGCCGTACGCCGGGCAGCGGCATCGGGCGGCCCGGTTGATCCTGCTGAGCGGGCGGGTGCCGCCCCGGCGGGCGCCGCGGATGCCGAAGGGCGACATCGGGCGCCTCTGAGCCGGGCCGGGTCACCCGCGTCGACAGGTTCCCGCGGTGCGGTCGACACGAGGCGGGCCGGCTCACCGCGCTCGCGGGCCGCCGCGGCCGGTCGTGCCGCCCACCCGGCCGGCTACTGGTCCGAGGAGAACCTCACGGACCCGGCCGGGATTCTCGCGTCGCACCACACTCTCGCGCCGTTTCTCAGCTCGTTGTCGGCGCCGACCACCGCGCCGTCGCCGATGACCGTGCCGTTGAGGACGGAGCGGGTGCCGACGCGGGCGCGGCTGCCGATGAGGGAGTCGGTGATGACGGCGCCGGGCTCGATGACGGCACCGGGCAGGATCGCGCTGCCGAACACCCGCGCGCCCTCGGCGACGAACGCGCCCTCGCCCACCACCGTGCCGCCGGTCAGCTTGGCGCCGGGGGCGACGACGGCCGTGGGCAGGATCAGGCGGTCGCCGCACCGACCGGGTACGGCCGGGGAGGGGGCGCGGCCGAGGACCAGGTCCGCGGAGCCGCGTACGAAGGCGGCCGGGGTGCCCAGGTCCAGCCAGTAGGTGGAGTCGACCATGCCCTGCAAGTGGGCGCCCGCCGCGAGCAGTTCGGGGAACGTCTCCCGCTCCACCGAGACCGGGCGGCCCTGCGGGATCGCATCGATGACCGAGCGCCGGAAGACGTACGCCCCCGCGTTGATCTGGTCGGTGACGATCTCCTCGGGGGTCTGAGGCTTCTCCAGGAAGGCCAGGACACGGCCGGTCCCGTCAGTGGGGACCAGGCCGTACGCGCGGGGGTCCGGCACCTTCGTCAGGTGCAGGGAGACGTCCGCGCCCGTGGTCTCGTGGGTACGCACCAGCGCCCGGATGTCCAGCCCGGTCAGGATGTCGCCGTTGAAGACGAGGACCGGCTCGTCGGGGCCGGAGCGCAGGCGCGAGGCGACGTTGCGAATGGCGCCGCCCGTGCCCAGGGGCTCCTCCTCCGTCACGTACTCCAGGTGGAGCCCGAGCGAGGAGCCGTCGCCGAAGTACGGCTCGAAGACCTCGGCCAGATAGGAGGTGGCGAGCACGACGTGCTCGACGCCCGCCGCTCTCGCCCGCGCCAGCTGGTGGGTGAGGAACGGCACTCCCGCCGCCCGCACCATCGGCTTCGGCGTGTGCACCGTGAGGGGGCGCAGCCGGGTGCCCTTGCCGCCGACCAGGAGGATCGCTTCTGTCACCTGTCGTCTCCGCTTCCTGTTCGTCCTCGGTCCGTCCTCGTCCGTCCTCAGCGGCCCTGGTAGCGCGCCGCGGCCGAGCGGGCCGTGCCGAGCTTGCCGTAGAGCTGCTGTCCCGGGCAGTCGGTGGCAAAGCCGTCCCGGTGGCCGGAGATCACGTTCAGGCGTACGCTCTTTCCTTTTTGGTAGAGGTTGCCACCGCCGGAGGTCAGATATGTCTTTCCGCGCGGATTCATCCCGTAGAGCCCGAGCTTCCACGCGGTCAGCCGCGCGATGGCCGTCACCGCGGCCGAGGAGGGCTTGGACGTGTTGTAGGTGCCGATGACGGCGATCCCCGCGCTGTTGCTGTTGAACCCCATGGTGTGGGCGCCCAGCACGGGCTTCGCCACACCGCCGGCCCGGCCCTCGTAGATGGTCCCGCACTTGTCGATCAGGAAGTTGTAGCCGACGTCGCGCCAGCCCATGCTCCTGACGTGGTAGCGGTAGATGCCGCGGATCACCGCCGGAGCCTGCGCGCAGCTGTAGTTGTTGCCGGAGTCGGTGTGGTGCACGAACGCCACCTTGATCTTCTTGGTGTAGACGAAACCCTTCTCGCGCAGGGACTCGTCCGCGCCCCAGCTGCGGCGCGTGACGATACCCGGGCGCGGTCCGACGTAGGACTGCGCGCGCCGCTGATCGGTCGGGTCCCCGCCGGGCGCGGCCGGAGCGGCGTCGGCGGCGGACCCCTCCTCGTTCGGACCGCCTGCGCGTGCGGTGCCCCTCCCGGTGCCCCGCGCCGGGAGCTGCGTGCCGGGGTCGACGAGTTCCAGGCGCAGGCCCGAGGGCAGCGGGACCGGCCGGGCAGCCGGGTCGCGGCTCCCGGCGTCGGCGCGGACGCGCACCTCGACGCCGTCGCAGTCGCCCACCCACAGCGGCGCGGTGGCGCCGCGCACGTGTCCGGAGGTGCGCTCGGCCGTGCCGGGGTCGGCGCCGTGGTCGGCGCTGTGGGTACTGATGTCCTGCCAGCCGGACCAGACGCCGGTGGCGGCGGAGCGGGTGCGGATCCGGACGCTGCCGTGCAACTCGACGTCCGGGTCGTCCCAGACGACGCCGACCAGGGAGAAGTGGCGGACGTCCGCGCGGCGCAGGCCCTGTTCGAGGACGGACCCGCGGCCGGGGCCGGGGTCGCGGGTGAGCGGGACGAGGGGCAGGGACCGGGTGCTGCCGGGCACGGCCGCCGCCCCGGTCGCCGATGCCGACGCCGGCACCGCGCCCGCCTGACCGCCCGTCATGCCGGGGGTGAGGACGAGGGCGGCCGCGCACGTGGCACCGATCGAGCACGCAAGGAATCCGTATCGACGCATGCTCCTGATCTTGGACATAGTCAGACAAACCTGTCCATCGGGGACTTGACGGGCCGTCGACTGCCGTTGCGCCGAACCGGTGGCTCGCGGCTCACCCGCACGTGGCCGACCACGCGGTGGGCGGGGCCGTCGCCGCGTACGCTTGCGCGGGTGAACGCCACCGAACGCACCCTTGCCGACCTGCTGCGTTCCGCGCTCGCCGCGGATCCCGGACGCCCACTGGTGACCTTCTACGACGACGCCACCGGCGAACGCGTCGAATTGTCCGTGGCCACCTTCTCCAATTGGGTGGCCAAGACCGCGAACCTCCTCCAGGGGGACCTCGGCGCCGGACCCGGCGACCGGGTCGCGCTCATACTGCCGGCGCACTGGCAGACGGCCGTGTGGCTGCTGGCGTGCGCGTCGGTGGGCGCGGTGGCGGACGTCGACGGGAACGCGGGCGTCGCCGATGTCGTGGTCAGCGGACCGGACACACTGGACGCGGCCCGCGCGTGCTCCGGGGAACGGGTGGCGCTGGCGCTGCGGCCGCTGGGCGGGCGGTTCCCGCAACCGCCGGAGGGCTTCCTGGACTACGCCGTCGAGGTGCCGGGGCAGGGCGACGTGTTCGCGCCCTTCACGCCGGTGGACCCGGAGGACCCGGCGCTGATCGTGGCCGGGGCCGAGTACACGGCGGCGGAGGTCGTGGAGCGGGCCCGCGGCGACGCCCCGGAGCTGAACCTGACCGGGCCGGCCTCCCGCCTGCTGTCGGCGCTGCCGTACGACACCTGGGAGGGCCTCAGCGCGGGCCTGTACGCGCCGCTCACCGCCGGCGCCTCGGTCGTCCTGTGCCGCAACCTCGACCGCCTGCCCGAGGACGCCCTGGCCAAGCGCATCGAGTCCGAGCGGGTCACGGCCACGGCCAGATGACGCGCCCGGGCTCCGGGCCCGGATCTCCGGACAACACGCCCGCCCCCAATCCCGTGGAATGCGGGATTCGGGGCGAACGGCGCGAATTCGGCCGCCGCGGATTCGGATTCCGGGCCGGAAAGGGATTCGTCTGCGCAGTCGCACGACTACGGTGGGTATTTCCCGGGGGTTGCACGACGCGGGTCGAGCACCCTGGCGATCCACGGCTCGCACCCTGGCCCACGACGCCGTTCCGCGACGACACGGCCAACTCGGGCGCCTCTGCGGGTAAAGCCACGGCCAAAGGCGAACTTTTGTCCAAGGAAATGGGCGGATTGCCCCCTTGTAGGGAAGTGGAATTTGTCACCAGCGTCGCTCGGTGTTGAATCTGCCGGATAGTGTGAGCGATCCGGTGCGACTGGCCGCGAGGTCTTCCTGGGGTCGCGCACTATGCGAAGCAGACCTGGCGCCAAGAGGGGCAAGGCGCCGCGTGGCCCCAACGGAGGATTCGGACAACCGTGGACGCGCAAGGCCGTGGGCGGGCGGACAATGTCGACCCCGCAGACCAGTGGGTGCTCAATCCGGACACTGGCGAATACGAACTGCAACTGACCCCTTCCGCTCCGCAGTCGGCGGTACCGGGCCCCCGTCGGGCCTCCTCCCGCAGAGCCGGAGGCACGGCGTCCAGGCAGCGCCCGGCGGCGCCCGGGCGGCAGCAGACCCGCCAGGCCACCTCCTCCGAAGCCGTGCCCGTCCGTCCCCGCCGCCGGGCGGCGCCGCCGGAGGAGCCGCCCGGGCGGCGGGGACGCCGGCCGGAGAAGAAGTCGAAGACCAAGAAGGTCCTGATGTGGACCGGCGGCACCATGGCGCTCGTCCTGGTCGGCGTCGGCACGGCCGGCTACCTGGTCCTCAAGCACCTCGAGGGAAACGTCACCACCACCGACGTGGGCGGCGCGGCCAAGAACGGCTTCAGCAAGGACGAAGCCTTCAACATACTGATCATCGGCACGGACAAACGCACCGGCAAAGGCAACGAGGGCTACGGCGACAAGGGCAGCGCGGGCCACGCCGACACCAACGTCCTGCTGCACGTCTCCAAGGACCGTACGAACGCGACCGCGCTGAGCATCCCGCGCGACCTGATCGTGGACGTACCGGACTGCCCGACCAAGCAGCCCGACGGCAGCACCAAGGTCGTCCAGGGCACGGACAACGTCCGCTTCAACACGAGTCTCGGCCAGGACGGCCGTGATGCGGGCTGCACGATGCGCACGGTCAAAGAGATGACCGGCATCGCGCCCGACCACTTCATGATGGCCGACTTCAACGCGGTCAAGACGCTGACGACAGCGGTCGGCGGAGTCGACGTGTGTCTCAAGAACTCCGTGAACGACAAGAAATCGCACCTCGACCTGACGGCCGGTGAGCACACGATCGAGGGCGAGCAGGCTCTGGCCTTTGTCCGCACCCGGCACGCCTGGGGCAACCAGGGCGACCTGGACCGGATCAAGGTGCAGCAGCAGTTCCTCAGTTCACTGATGCGCAAGATGACCTCCGGTGACACGCTCACGAACCCGACCAAGCTGTTCAAGCTGGCGAACGCGGCCACCAAGGCCCTGACCGTCGACAAGGGCATCGGCAATGTCAACACCCTCATGGACGTGGCGCAGGAGTTGAAGAAGGTGCCGACGAAGAACATCACCTTCCTGACGGTCCCGGTCGTGGACAACCCGGCCGAAAAGGTCCGCGCGACTGTCGTAGTCCATCCAACCCAGGCTTCCCCGGTCTTCGACGCCATCGCCAACGACGTCTCCTTCACCGCCGTGAAGAAAAAGAAGAAGGCCGAGAAGAGCGCCGAGGCGGCCCGCCTCAAGGGCACCCAGTCCGAGGCCTCCGAGGTGCGGGTCCGGGTCTTCAACGGAGGGGCCGCCGGCGGTGCCGCCCAGGAGACCGTCAGCTGGCTGCAGACCTCCGTGGGCGTGCTCAAGTCGGAGAACGCGGCCAACGCACCCGAGAGCATCGCCAAGACCACGCTCGAGTACGCGCCCGACCAGGCGCCGCAGGCCCGTAAGCTCGCCGCGCTCATGGGACTGTCCGGGGCCGCGCTGAAGCCGGGCGAGAGCTTCACCAACTCCCAGGGGATGCCCACGATGACGCTGACCCTGGGCAAGGACTTCAAGGGTGCCGGTGTGCCGCTCACGCCGCCGACGAAGGCCCCGGAGGTCGACGGGAAGTCCACGGCGGACAAGGTCGAGTGCGCAAGTTGAGCGCACAGCACCACCTTATGGGCCTGTCATGCGTCTAACCCGGCGCACGGCAGGCCTGTTTCATGGCATGGCACCAGGGTGGGAGGACGGGGAGTGACGCAGAGCAGTCTGCGCGGGGAGGGGTCGGCGGTCGAGGAAGCGATACCTCCCGCGCCGCGCAAGGGCAGCACTTCGGACGGCCGCGGCCGGCACGGCGGAGGAGGACGCGGCGGGAAGAAGCGCGATGCCGCGGGCAGAGGCCCCGCGCGGCGCGTACTGCGCTGGTCGGCCATGGTGCTCGCGCTGGTCGTACTCGGCACGGCCGGCGCCGGATACCTCTACTACCAGCACCTGAACGGCAATATCCGCAAGGGCCAGCGCAGCAGCGGTGACTCCAAGGCGCAGAGGGCGAGGCCCAACTCGGCCGGCCAGACGCCCGTGAACATCCTGCTGATCGGCTCCGACAGCCGTAACTCCGACGCCAACGTCGCGCTGGGCGGCAGCCGGGACAACCGCGGCACCCCGCCGCGGGGCGATGTGCAGATGCTCATCCACCTGGCCGCCGACCGCAAGAGCGCCGCCGTGGTGAGCATCCCGCGGGACACCCGCGTCGACATCCCCAAGTGCACCGACCCCGATACCGGCAAGGTCTATCCGCCCGTCAACGAGATCATCAACGAGTCGCTGGCCCGCGGCGGCGCCGGCTGCACGCTCGCCACCTGGGAGAGCCTCACCGGTGTGTACATCGACCATTGGATGACGATCGACTTCGCGGGCGTGGTGAAGATGGCGGACGCCATCGGCGGCGTCGAGGTCTGTGTGAAGCAGAACGTGTGGGACCGCCCCACGCCCCTGGCGCCCGGGGGTTCCGGCCTGAAGCTGACGGCGGGCAAGCACAAGGTCAAGGGCAAAGAGGCCCTCCAGTGGCTGCGCACCCGGCACGCCTGGGGCAGCGACCTGCTGCGGGCCAGGGCCCAGCACATGTACATGAACTCGATGATCCGCACCCTGCGGAGCCAGAACGTCTTCACCGACTCCGGCCGGCTCATGGGCCTCGCGGAGGCGGCGACGAAGTCGCTCCAGGTCTCCGAGGAGATCGGCACCGTCGAGAAGCTGTACCACCTGGCCATGCAGCTCAAGACGGTCCCCACCGACCGCATCACCATGACGACGATGCCCAATGTCGCCGACCCGCAGGACGACAACCACGTCGTCCCGGACGGCGCCGGCGCCACGAAGGTGTGGAAGATGCTCCGCGACGACGTGCCCTTCGACGACAAGGGCCCGGCGCCGGACGCGAAGAACTCAAAGAAGCGTACGGGCGAGAGCGCCGCGGACAGGACTCCCTCGGTCCCGGCCGACCGGCTGGGCGTACTGGTGCAGAACGGCACCCGCACCGCCACCCAGGCCCCGGTCGGCGGCCGGGCGCGCGAGATCGGCCAGGAGCTGGCGGGCAAGGGCTTCACCCGGGCCTCCTCCGACACCTCGGCGGCGCTGTCGGAGGAGGAGACGCTCGTGCGCTACCCGAGCGCGGACCTGGAGGGCGACGCGCAGAGCGTCGCCAAGGCCCTCGGGATTCCGCTGAGTTCGGTGCGGAAGTCGACCGATGTCTCCGGTGTCACCGTCGTCGTCGGCGCCGACTGGCGTACGGGGAGCACCTATCCGAAGGAGGCCGCTCCGAAGGCCGGCGACCTGCCCGACAACTCCGACGCCATCAACGGCTCGGACGAGAGCCAGTGCATGGACGTGTACGCGCCCTACCGCTGGTAGCACGAGCGGGGCCCCTCTCCCGTGGAGAGGGGCCCTGAGAACTCCCGGCGCGAACGCTCAGTCGGCGGCGGTGACCGCCGGCCTCCGGGCGGCGATGACCCTCCTGGCCAGCGACTTGGGGCTGGTCAGGAAACCCCAGCCCCAGGACATGTGCATGGTGGCCAGGGCGACCGGGATGCGCAGCCGTGCCGCCAGGGGAAGGCCCTTGCCGGCGGGGACCGATCCGGCGGCGATCGCCGCCAGGTAGCCGCCGGGGACCACCAGAGCCCACGGGGTCAGGGTCGCGCCCACCACGATCCCGGCCGCGATGGCGCACACCGCGGCCGGCGGGGCGAGATAGCGCAGGTTGATGGATCCCTGGTGGTAGCGGGCGACGACGTGCCGCCAGCGGCCGTAGTCCTTGTACTGCCTGGCGAGGGCCTTGACGTTCGGGCGGGGCCGGTAGGACACCCGCAGCTCGGGCGAGAACCAGATCTGGCCGCCCGCCTCGCGGATGCGGAAGTTGAGCTCCCAGTCCTGGGCGCGGATGAACTCCTCGTTGTAGCCGCCCTGTTGCTCCAGGGCCGCGCGGCGGAAGACGCCCAGGTAGACCGTTTCGGCCGGGCCGGCCTGGCCGCCGGTGTGGAAGGCGGCGTTGCCCACCCCGATCTTCGAGGTCATCGCGGCGGCGACGGCATGCTCCCAGGCGTTCTCGCCCTCGGCGTGCATGATGCCGCCGACGTTCTGCGCGCCGGTCTCCTCCAGGAGCCGTACCGCGGTGGCTATGTAGTCCGGCGAAAGCATCCCGTGGCCGTCGACACGGACCACGATCGGATGGCGGGAGGCCTTGATCGCGGCGTTGAGCGCGGCGGGGGTGCGGCCGGTGGGGTTCGGGACCGTGTGCACGCGCGGGTCCTCGGCCACGAGTTCGGCGGCGATGTCGTCCGTGCGGTCCGCGGACGGACCGAGGGCGATCACGACCTCCATCTCGCCGCCGTACTCCTGCGCGAGGATCGCTTCGACGGCCCCGCGCAGGTGCCGTTCCTCGTTGAGGACGGGCATGATCACAGAAACGGCGGGGAGTCGCACGTCGGGCTTGGCGTTCATCGGTGCTCACGTTACCGCGAACGGGGGACACCGGTGCGCGCCGTGGGGGTCACTGCGCCGGTCAGCAGATCGTATGGCCCTACGGTGCTCACGGTGCCCACCCACGCCCATGCGGAGGTGTCCCCATGCCCCCCACGCCGTCCCGGCCCCGCCCGCGGCCACCGCGCGCCCCGCAGCGCCGCGCCGCACCGCCGCGGCCGGCCCGGGTCCCGCACGCGTCCGCACCGCGCCGGAGACCGCGCTGGGCCATGCGGGCGGCGACCACACTGTCGGCGGTGGTGCTCGCCTCCGCCGGGATCGGGCACGCGGTGGTCTCCGGCCTGGACGCGGACATCGCCCGGGTCGACCCCTTCAAGGACATGAAGAACCGCCCGCGGGCGGGCCACGGCATGAACGTCCTGCTGGTCGGCACCGACGGCAGGGACCGTATCAGCGCGCAGGAGCGGCGCCAGTACCGGCTGGGCGGCCAGGCCTGCCACTGCACCGACACGATGATGATCGTGCATGTGTCACAGGACCGGCAGCGGGCCAGCGTGGTGAGCCTGCCCCGGGACTCCTACGCCGAGCTGCCCGGTCACGTCGACCAGAACACGGGCCGGCGGCACGGGCCGCACCCCGTCAAGCTCAACGCGGCGTACGCGGAGGGCGGCCCCCATCTGACCGTGCGCATGGTCGAGGACCTGACCCAGCTGAAGATCGACCACTACCTGGAGGTGGACTTCACCACTTTCATGCGGACCGTGGACGTCCTCGGCGGGGTGCAGATCTGCACCGCCGAACCGATGAAGGACAGCTACTCCGGCCTGGACCTGGCGGCCGGCACGCACACGCTCTCCGGCGGCCAGGCCCTCCAGTACGTCCGCTCCCGGCACGTCGACGCGGCGAGCGACCTCGGCCGGATGAAGCGCCAGCAGCGGTTCCTGGCCGCCCTGATCGAGCGGGCGACCTCCTCCCAGGTGCTGCTGAACCCCATGAAGTTCCGGAACGTGGCGTTGACCGTGCTGAGCTCGGTACGGGCGGACCAGGGTTTCCACACCGACGAGCTGCTGGACCTCGGGCGGGCGATGCGCAACTTCTCCCCGTCCTCCTCGGAGTTCGCCACCGTCCCGATCGCGCAGCCGTCCTACCCCGTCAACGGCGTCGGCTCGACGGTGAAGTGGGACCGGGCCAAGGCCGACCGGCTCTTCCAGTCGCTGCGGGAGGACCGGCCGCTGACCGTGCGGCGGCCGCGGCAGGCGAACCCCGCGGTGACCGTGCGGGTCGCCCCGCAGCAGATCCGCGTCCAGGTGCAGAACGGCACCGGCGCGACCGGGCTCGGCAAACGGGTGGACCAGGCGCTGGCGGCGGCCGGGTTCCGTACGACGGGCGCGCCCGCTGACGCCAAGCAGCCCACTGCGCGGCGGACCGTCGTGCTCTACGACCCCCGGTGGGACCGGTCGGCGAAGTCGCTCGCCGCGGCGCTGCCGGGCAGTGAGCTGCGCGCCGCGCCGGGGCAGGGCGCCACGCTCAAGGTGATCGCGGGAAGCGACTACCGCCAGGTGCGCCAGGTGCGGGTGGAGGACCAGGTGCAGGGTGCCGCCATGACGGGCGACGAGGTGCTGTGCGGCTGACGGAGTGACGACCTGGCGGCGTCAGTCCTCGTAGCCCTCGGCCGCGCGCTTCTCGCGCAGTTCCATGATGGCGCGGCGGCGGGCCAGGCGGTGGGTGCGGCGGATCTGGGCCTCCTGGTAGCGCCGCCGGTCCCGGTCGGTCTCGGGCAGGACGGGCGGCAGGGGGCGCGGCTTGCCGTCGGCGTCCACGGCGGTGAAGACCAGGTACGCCGAGCCGACCTGGGTGGTCGGGGTGGACTCGTTCCAGCGTTCGGCGAGGACCCGCACGCCGACCTCCATGGAGGTCCGGCCGGTCCAGTTGACCTGGGCCTTCACATGGACGAGATCACCGACCCTGACCGGTTCGAGGAACGCCATCTCGTCCATGGACGCCGTGACGGCGGGCCCGCCGCTGTGCCGGCCGGCCACCGCGCCCGCCGCGTCGTCGACCAGCTTCATGATCACACCGCCGTGCACCGTCCCCAGCAGGTTGGTGTCGTTGTGGGTCATGATGTGGCTCAGGGTGGTCCGGGACGCCGAAGTCGGCTTGCCGGGGATGTCCGGAATCTCAGATTCCGCGGTGGAGGCCTGCTCTGTCATGACCCCTACCTTATGCCGAGGCGGCATCCGGGGAATTTGTGTCAGCTTCGCAACAGCGGTGCCCTTATTTCCTGACGCCCCTTGTAAGGAACACAGCGGTGCCCTGCACACTGGGGCGCATGAATGATTGGCCCGAGGGGTGGTCCGGCGGCAACCGCGGACCCGGATACGGACGCGGCAGCGCGACGCCGGAAGGGGCGCGTGCGATGCGCCAGGTACGGCGCGGCGGCCCGGGGGCACCCGGCGGGCAGGGCGGATACCCGCCGCCCGGCGGCCCGGGCCCCTCGGCGCCGCCGTACGGCATTCCGCAGCAACCGTCGTACGTCGACGGCCGCGGGTACGACGACCCCGGCAACTACGACGGGTACGACAGCGGCTACAACGGCGGCCACGTCTACGGCGGACCGGGCGGGGGCGACCCGCGCGACTACCGTCCCGCGCCGAACTGGGGGCGCCGCTTCAAGTGGGCCGTGATCACCCTGGTCACGCTGCTCGTGGTGACCTCGGTCGCGACCTACTTCTGGGCCGACTCCAAGCTCCGCCGCGAGGTCGACCTGTCCAAGGTCATCGACCGGCCGGAGGCCGGCAAGGGCACGAACTACCTGATCGTCGGCTCCGACAGCCGTGAGGGCATGTCCTCGGAGCAGAAGAAGAAGCTGCACACCGGGTCCGCCGAGGGCAAGCGCACGGACTCGATGATGATCCTGCACGTCGGCGACAACGGCGACACGCTGATATCCCTGCCGCGCGACTCCAACGTCACGATCCCGCAGTTCCGCGGCTCGGAGTCCGGCAAGATCAAGGGCCCCCTCGGACCGAACAAGCTGAACGCGGCCTACGCCTTCGACGGTCCGGAGCTGCTGGTCCGCACCATCGAGTACAACACCGGCCTGCACATCGACCACTACGTGGAGATCGGCTTCGCCGGCTTCGCGAACATCGTGGACGCGGTCGGCGGCGTGGAACTCAACATCGACAAGGGCTTCAAGGACAAGTACTCGGGCGCCGACTTCCAGGCGGGCAAGCAGAAGCTGGACGGCCAGCAGGCCCTGGCCTTCGTGCGCACCCGGCACGCGTTCGCCACCTCCGACCTGCAGCGCACGAAGAACCAGCAGAAGTTCCTCGCCGCGCTGTCCCACCAGGTGGCGTCCCCCTCGACGGTCCTGAACCCGTTCAAGCTCTACCCGACGATGGGTGCGGGCCTGGACTCCCTGATCGTCGACAAGGACATGAGCCTGTGGAACCTGGCCTCCATGTTCTGGGCGATGAAGAACGTCAACGGCGGCGACGGCGTCTCCATGAACATGCCGATATCCGGCTCGACCGGCGGCAACCTCGCCTGGGACATGCCGAAGGTCAAGAGGCTGGTCAATGAGCTGAAGAACGACGAGAAGGTCACGGTCACGGGCAACTGACCCGACCCCTGCCAGGAGAGCCCCGCGGTGCCGGCCGGCACCGCGGGGCTCTCGCCGTCCGGCCGGGCTCAGGTCACATCCTGACGCTCGCCATCGCACGGCACATCTCGGCGCAGCGGCGACACGCCTCAGCGCAGCGCTTCATCATCTTGTCGTCGGGCATGGACATACACGCCTCGGCGCACATGTCGCAGGCCTTGGCGCATATCGCGCACATCTCGGCCGCCATGGGCGAGCGGCGCATCATCATGTCCGCGCACATGCGGGTCATCTCGGAGCAGTCCATGAGCGCGCGCATGATCTGCATCTGCGCCTGGCCGCCCATCTGCATGCAGGAGCTCATGGCCTCCTCGCAGACGGTGTGGCACGACATGCAGGCCTGGACGCAGTCCTGCATCTCCTTGCTCATGGGGGTCATGGTTCCGGGCTGGGTCATGGCTCCTCCTGGAGGGCGAAGGGCACCGGGGGCGGGGCCCTGTACCCCTCCGTCGTACGCCCGCCCGGGTCCCCGCGCCATCCGGCGCGGACAGCGGACCGGGTACCGCCGTTCGGCTTACGGCCCGCGCCCGGCGGCCCTCCCCCGGCGCATCGCGAACGGCCCCCGGCTCAAATGCCGGAGGCCGTCGGACGCGTGCCAGGAGACTGCTAGGGAAGGTTCCTGGCCATCACGATCCGCTGGACCTGGTTCGTGCCCTCGTAGATCTGCGTGATCTTGGCGTCGCGCATCATGCGCTCGACCGGGTAGTCGCGGGTGTAGCCGTAGCCGCCGAGGAGCTGGACGGCGTCCGTGGTGACCTCCATGGCGACGTCCGAGGCAAAGCACTTGGCGGCGGCGCCCTGGAAGGTGAGGTCCCTTTCTCCGCCTCCGGCGGAGACGCGCTCGGACTTGGCGGCGGCCGCGTAGGTGAGGTTGCGGGCGGCCTCGATCTTCATGGCCATGTCGGCGAGCATGAACTGGATGCCCTGGAAGTCGGCGATCGGCTTGCCGAACTGCTTGCGCTCCTTGACGTAGCCCTTGGCGTAGTCGAGAGCGCCCTGGGCGATGCCGAGGGCCTGGGCCGCGATGGTGATGCGGGTGTGGTCCAGGGTCTTCATCGCCGTGGCGAAGCCGGTGCCCTCGGCGCCGATCATGCGGTCGGCGGGGATCCGGACGTTGTCCAGGTAGACCTCGCGGGTCGGGGAGCCCTTGATGCCGAGCTTCTTCTCCGGGGCGCCGAAGGAGACCCCGGGGTCCGACTTCTCGACGACGAACGCCGAGATGCCCTTGCTGCGCTTGTCCGGGTCGGTGACGGCCATCACCGTGTAGAAGTCGGACACGCCCGCGTTGGTGATCCAGCGCTTGACGCCGTTGAGGACGTACGTGTCGCCCTCGCGGACCGCCTTGGTCTTCATGCCGGCCGCGTCGGAGCCCGCGTCCGGCTCGGACAGGCAGTACGAGAACATCGCGTTGCCCTTGGCGAGCGGGGCCAGGTACCTCTTCTTCAGCTCCTCGGAGCCGGAGAGCATCACCGGCAGCGAGCCCAGCTTGTTCACGGCCGGGATGAGGGAGGAGGACGCGCAGACGCGGGCCACCTCCTCGATCACGACGACCGTCGCGAGGGCGTCCGCGCCCGCACCGCCGTACTCCTCGGGCACGTGCACGGCGTGCAGGTCGTTGGCGACCAGCGCCTCCAGCGCCTCCTGCGGGAAGCGGGCCTCCTCGTCCACCGCGGCGGCGTACGGCGCGATCTTCGCCTCGGCCAGCGAGCGGACGGCGTCACGGAGCATGTCGTGCTCCTCGGACGGGCGGTACAGGTCGAAGTCAGCCGATCCGGCCAAGGTCTCTCACGCTCCAACGCTAATTACCGTTAAGTAACCCAAATTTTAGGCGCCCGCTCACGCCAGTGATACGTGAGCTTGGCGACAGCGGGGACATTGCCCGGCGTAGGCCCCGCGCATGCCCCCGATATGCTCGGGCACCGCATCACCATCGTCTCCCCTGGAGGACCCATGAGCCTCAAGATCACCGTGATCGGCACCGGCTATCTCGGCGCGACACACGCCGCGGCCATGGCCGACCTCGGGTTCGAGGTGCTGGGTCTGGACGTCGTCCCCGAGAAGATCGAGATGCTCCGGCGGGGCGAGGTCCCGATGTACGAGCCCGGCCTGGAGGAGCTGCTGCGCCGGCACGTGGCCGGGATCGAGGGCTCGACCGGGCGGCTGCGCTTCACGACGGACTACGCGGAGGCGGCCGCGTTCGGCGACATCCACTTCGTCTGCGTGAACACCCCGCAGAAGCACGGCGAGTACGCCTGCGACATGAGTTACGTCGACTCCGCCGTCACCTCGCTCGCCGCGCACCTGAACGGTCCCGCGCTCGTCGTCGGCAAGTCGACCGTGCCCGTGGGGTCCGCCGACCGTCTGGCCCGCATGATCGCCGAGCTGGCGCCCGCGGGCGCGGACGTGGAGCTGGCCTGGAACCCGGAGTTCCTGCGCGAGGGCTTCGCCGTGCATGACACGCTGCACCCGGACCGGATCGTGGTCGGCGTGCGCAGCGAGCGGGCGGAGAAGCTGCTGCGCGAGGTGTACGCCACACCGATCGGCGAGGGCTCCCCGTTCGTGGTCACCGACTTCCCGACCGCGGAACTGGTGAAGACCTCCGCGAACTCCTTCCTGGCCACGAAGATCTCCTTCATCAACGCGATGGCCGAGGTCTGCGAGGCCGCCGGCGGCGATGTGGCCAAGCTCGCCGAGGCCATCGGGCACGACGACCGGATCGGCAGCAAGTTCCTGCGGGCCGGGATCGGCTTCGGCGGCGGCTGCCTGCCCAAGGACATCCGGGCCTTCATGGCACGCGCCGGCGAGCTGGGCGCGGACCAGGCCCTGACCTTCCTGCGCGAGATCGACTCGATCAACATGCGCCAGCGCGGGCAGATGGTGGAGATGGCCCGGCAGGCGCTGGGCGGCGGGCCGTTCCTCGGCAAGCGGGTCGCGGTGCTCGGCGCCACCTTCAAGCCGGACTCGGACGACGTACGGGACTCCCCCGCGCTCAACGTCGCCGGTCAGATACACCTCCAGGGCGGCCAGGTGACGGTCTACGACCCCAAGGGCATGGACAACGCCCGGCTGGTGTTCCCCACGCTCGGGTACGCCGGCTCCGCGCTGGAGGCCGTGCGCGGCGCGGACGTCGTCCTGCACCTGACCGAGTGGCGGGAATTCCGCGAGCTGGATCCGGCCGGGCTGGGCGAGGCCGTGGCCGCCCGGGTGATCCTCGACGGGCGCAACGCGCTGGACCCGGAGCTGTGGCGGCGGGCCGGGTGGACGTACCGGGCGATGGGACGCCCGACCGCATAGCCCCAGACCGGCGGACATCCCCAGACATACCTAGACGTACGCAGACATGTGACGCCGGTTCGGCCGAGGCTCAGTCGGCCGAACCGGCGTCTGCACGCATTGTGCACCACCGGAGCGCGGCGTGAGCAGTGAACTCCCCGTGGATCACGTCCGCTTCGCCCGATAGCGGCGCATCTTCGCGCGCGCCCCGCACACCTGCATCGAGCACCAGCGGCCGCGGCCGGCCGGGCTGCGGTCGTAGTACGCCCAGTGGCACGTGACCGCCTCGCAGGCCTTCAGCCGGGCCCAGGTGCCCGCGACGAGGGCCTCGGCGACGGCGGCCGCGACCCGGGAGAGCAGGGGGCCGTCGTCGGCGGGAGCGAGCGTGGCGGAGCCGTCCCGGGCGTCGACGGCCACCAGCAGGGGCGCTCCCGCCAGCAGCTCGCCCAGCGGTGTCACCGTCCGGTGGGGCGGATGCCCGGCGTGGGCCAGCAACGTGGCGCGCAGCGACTCGCGCAGCTCGCGCGCCTGCGGCAGTTCCGCCTCGGGGATCCCCAGGCGCGCCCGGCCCTCCGCCGTGTCGAGCGAGTCGGCGCCCGTCTCGATGTCCAGCGTGTTCACCAAGGACTCGACCAGCGCCAGGCCTCCGGGCGCGGACGATCTCTCACTCATGTCAGCGACGGTACCTCGCGAAACCGGTTGCGTCGTTACCCGCTATGCGCCAGCATGCAGTAACGGTTACTGGTTACCCGGCTCAACGGGTAACACCATCCCCGACTGGGAGGAAGTCATGGCTCTCGCCAAGCTGGGTGTCGTCGTCCTGGACTGTCCCGACCCGCGCGCCCTCGCCGGCTTCTACGCCGAGGTGCTCGGCGGGACCGTGGAGGGCGAGGACGACTGGGTGGACCTGAAGGTGCCGGGCGGGTCGGCGCTGGCGTTCCAGAAGGCGCCGGGGTTCGTGCCGCCGAAGTGGCCGGGCGCGGACGCCTCGCAGCAGTCCCACCTGGACCTGGTGGTGGACGATCTGGACGCGGCGGAGAAGGGGGTGCTGGCACTCGGCGCGCGACCGCTGGACGCGACGGACCGGGCGCGTGGCTTCCGGGTCTACGCCGACCCCGCCGGGCACCCGTTCTGCCTGTGCGCCTGCTGAGAGGCGTCCGTCAGCCGTCGTGTGCGCCGGACGGCAGGAGGTACACGGCCTCCCGCCGCCCGGTACCGGGTCACCCGTCCAGTTCGGCGATCGTCGCGTTGGACGGCGTCCGGGTGGCCTGCAGGTCGCGGGCGACGTCCTCCGCGGCGCCCAGGACGCGGACCGCGTTCTGCCAGGTGAGCTTGGCCAGGTCCGTCCTGGACCAGCCGCGGTCGAGCAGTTCCGCGATCAGGTTCGGGTAGCCGGAGACGTCGTTCAGGCCGTCGGGGGTGAAGGCCGTGCCGTCGTAGTCGCCGCCGATGCCCAGGTGGTCGATGCCGGCGACCTCGCGCATGTGGTCGAGGTGGTCGGCCACCGTCGCGACCGTGGCGACCGGGCGCGGGTTCGCCTCCTCGAAGGCACGGTGGACCTTCATCGCCTCGGCGGTGGTGTCGAGGTGGTGGAAGCCGTGCGCACGCATGTTCTCGTCGGCGGCGGACGTCCAGTCCACGGCCGCCTGGAGCACGAACTTCGGCACGAACGTGACCATCGCGATCCCGCCGTTGACGGGCAGCCGCTCCAGCACGTCGTCCGGGATGTTGCGGGGGTGGTCGCACACGGCCCGCGCGGAGGAGTGCGAGAAGATCACCGGCGCGCTCGTGGTGTCGAGCGCGTCCCGCATGGTCGTCGCGGCCACGTGGGAGAGGTCGACCAGCATGCCGAGCCGGTTCATCTCCCGGACCACCTCGCGGCCGAAGGCCGACAGGCCACCCACGCCCGGCTCGTCCGTCGCCGAGTCCGCCCAGGCCACGTTGTCGTTGTGGGTGAGCGTCATGTAGCGCACGCCGAGCGCGTACAGCCCGCGCAGCGTGCCGAGGGAGTCGGCGATGGAGTGGCCGCCCTCGGCGCCCATGAGGGAGGCGATCCGGCCGTCCACGCGGGCCGCCTCCATGTCGGCGGCGGTCAGGGCGGGGGCCAGGTCGGCCGGGTGGCGGGCGAGCAGCTGCCGTACGCAGTCGATCTGCTCCAGCGTCGCCGGCACCGGGTCGGGCAGGTCCGCGCGGACGTAGACCGACCAGAACTGGGCGCCGACGCCGCCCTCGCGCAGGCGCGGCAGGTCGGTGTGCAGATGGGCGTTCTGGGGGGTGGCGATATCGCGGGCGTCGAGGTCGTAGCGGACCTGCTCGCGCAGCGCCCAGGGCAGGTCGTTGTGGCCGTCGACGACCGGGAACTCGCGCAGCAGGTCCCGGGCTTCGTTCAGCGAGGACACCGGCGTCACTTCCCCGTGCCGAAGCCGAAGGCGCCGGAGTTCTCGACCTTGGCGCGCAGCCGCTTGCCCTTCTCGGTGGCCTGGTCGTTCAGCTCCTGCTGGAACTCCCGCATCCGGGCGAGCAGCTCCTCGTCGTGCGCGGCGAGGATCCGGGCGGCGAGCAGACCCGCGTTGCGGGCGCCGCCGACCGACACGGTCGCCACCGGGACCCCGGCGGGCATCTGCACGATCGACAGCAGCGAGTCCATGCCGTCCAGGTACTTGAGCGGGACGGGCACGCCGATCACCGGCAGCGGCGTGACGGAGGCGAGCATGCCGGGCAGGTGGGCGGCCCCGCCCGCGCCCGCGATGATCGCCTTCAGTCCGCGCTCCGCCGCACGCTCGCCGTACGCGATCATCTCGCGCGGCATGCGGTGCGCGGAGACGACGTCGACCTCGTAGGAGATCTCGAACTCGTCGAGCGCCTCGGCGGCGGCCTCCATGACGGGCCAGTCGGAGTCCGACCCCATGACGATGCCAACAACTGGGCTCATTCGGTGATGGTGCCTCTCAGGTAGCCGGCTGCGTGACGGGCGCGTTCCAGCACGTCGTCCAGGTCGTCGCCGTAGGTGTTGACGTGGCCGACCTTGCGGCCGGGCTTCACGTCCTTGCCGTACATGTGGATCTTGAGCTGGGGGTCGCGGGCCATGCAGTGCAGGTACGCGGAGTACATGTCGGGGTAGTCGCCGCCGAGGACGTTCGCCATGACGGTCCACCTGGCGCGCGGGCGGGGGTCGCCGAGCGGCAGGTCGAGGACCGCGCGGACGTGGTTGGCGAACTGGGAGGTGATGGCGCCGTCCATCGACCAGTGGCCGGAGTTGTGCGGGCGCATCGCCAGCTCGTTGACGAGGATGCGCCCGTCGCGGGTCTGGAACAGCTCGACGGCGAGGTGGCCGACGACACCGAGTTCCTTGGCGATGGTCAGCGCGAGTTGCTCGGCCTGGAGGGCGAGGCTCTCGTCCAGGTCGGGGGCCGGGGCTATCACGGTGTCGCAGACACCGTTCACCTGCTGCGACTCCACGACCGGGTAGGCCACGGCCTGGCCGTGCGGGGAGCGTACGACGTTGGCGGCCAGCTCCCGGACGAAGTCGACCTTCTCCTCGGCGAGGACGGGCACGCCGGCGCGGAAGGGCTCTGCGGCCTCCTCGGCGGAGTCGACCACCCACACGCCCTTGCCGTCGTAACCGCCGCGGACGGTCTTGAGGACCACGGGGAAACCGTCGCCCTCGGCCGCGAACGCAGCCACGTCCTGCGGGTCGGTCACGATCCGGTGCCGCGGGCACGGCACGCCGATCGCGTCGAGCTTCGCGCGCATCACGCCCTTGTCCTGGGCGTGCACGAGCGCGTCGGGGCCGGGGCGTACGGGGATGCCGTCCGCCTCCAGGGCCCGCAGGTGCTCGGTGGGGACGTGCTCGTGATCGAAGGTGATCACGTCGCAGCCCCGCGCGAACGCGCGCAGCGTGTCCAGGTCGCGGTAGTCGCCGATGACGACGTCGCTCACCACCTGTGCCGCGGAGTCCTGGGGAGTGTCACTGAGGAGCTTGAACCTGATGCCCAACGGGATGCCCGCCTCGTGTGTCATACGAGCGAGCTGACCCCCGCCGACCATGCCGACTACCGGGAATGTCACGCTCCTAGGGTATCGGCCGCCGCAGTGCGGCCCGCTTCCGCGCCCGCCGGGGCCGCGCCGACGCCTCGCGGGGACGTCACCCGCCGCACGGACGTACGCACCCGACCGCGCCGGCGTGCCCGTCGGCGCTCTTACCAGTCGCTTCGACGGCTCTTTCCCGCCTTTTCCCGGACTCTTTCCGACCTGTTCCCGAGCTGATGCCTTGTCCACAGGCGCGGGTGTGGAGCGCTGGTTAGCATGGCCGGGTTGACCGAACCGACCGAGACGGGGGCCTGCACGACCATGGAACATGGTTCCTCGGGGCTTCGACCGGCGCCCCAGGCGCCCCGCGGCGCGCTTCGCAGGCGCGTGGACCAGCTGTGGCGCGAGGTCGTGAAGTTCGGCGCGGTGGGCGGAGCGGGGCTGCTGGTCAACCTGCTCGTGTTCAACCTGGTGCGGCACGTGACCGGACTTCAGGTGGTGCGGGCCAGTGTCATCGCGACCGTCGTCGCGATCGCCTTCAACTACGTCGGCTTCCGCTACTTCACGTACCGGGACCGCGAGAAGAGCGGGCGCACCCGGGAACTGACGCTGTTCCTCCTGTTCAGCGTGGTCGGCCTGGTGATCGAGAACGGCGTGCTGTACCTGGCGACGTACGGCTTCGGCTGGGACAGCCCGCTGCAGAGCAACGTCTTCAAGTTCCTCGGCATCGGCGTCGCGACCCTGTTCCGCTTCTGGTCGTACCGCACCTGGGTCTTCCGCACCCTGCCGGCCCGGGAGACCGTGGCGGGCGCGGAGTACTTCCTCGAGACCGAGTCGAAGAAGCCCCGGCCCGAGGTCTTCCGCTAGGACCTGCCGGTCCTGGCTCTTCCGCTGGGTCCCGTCGGTGCCGGCCGCGGTCAGCGCACCGTCGGGTGGTCCTCCGACTGCTTCTTCGACGGCGGGGTGCGGGACAGGAACAGGCCGAAGACGGGCGGCTGGGCCTGGAGCAGTTCCAGGCGGCCGCCGTCGGCCTCGGCGAGGTCGCGGGCGACGGCCAGCCCGATGCCCGTGGAGTTGCGGCCGCTGATGGTGCGCTCGAAGATACGGGCGCCCAGGTCGGCGGGGACGCCGGAGCCCTCGTCGGTGACCTCCACCACGGCCTGGTTGCCGGTCACGCGGGTGCGCAGCGCCACCGTGCCGCCGCCGTGCATCAGGGAGTTCTCGATCAGCGCGGCCAGCACCTGTGCGACGGCGCCCGGGGTGCCCACGGCCTGGAGGTGCCGCTTGCCGGAGCTGACGATCGCCCGGCCGGCGCTGCGGTAGGCGGGGCGCCACTCGGCGATCTGCTGCTGGATGACCTCGTCGAGGTCGAAGGAGACGGCGGAGCCGGTACGGGGGTCGCGGGAGTTGGTCAGCAGGCGGTCCACCACGTCGGTCAGCCGCTCGACCTGGGCGAGCGCGACGTTCGCCTCCTCCTTCACCGTGTCCGGGTCGTCGGTGAGGGTGATCTCCTCCAGACGCATGGACAGCGCGGTCAGCGGCGTACGCAGCTGGTGGGAGGCGTCGGCGGCGAGCCGCCGCTCGGCGGTCAGCATGCGGGCGATGCGCTCGGCCGATCCGTCGAGCACGTCCGCGACCCGGTCCAGCTCCGGCACGCCGTAGCGCTTGTGGCGGGGGCGCGGGTCGCCGGATCCGAGGCGCTCGGCGGTCTCGGCGAGGTCGGTCAGCGGGGAGGCGAGCCGGTTGGCCTGGCGGACGGCGAGCAGCACCGCGGCGACCACCGCGAGCAGCGCCACCAGGCCGATGATCAGCAGGGTGCGGCCGACCTCGCGGGTCACCGAGGAGCGGGGCTCCTCCACCCGGACGGTCTCGCCCTGCTCTCCCTTGGCCGTGGAGTGGATCACGTCGCCGGACGGTTTGGCGCCGACCTTGATGGGCTGCTGCCCGGGGATGCCGATCACGGCGTACTGGCCGTCGGCCACCTGGTTGCGCAGGACGTCGGCGTTGACCGTGGCCGCGCCGAGCAGCCTGCTGTCAACGATGCTGGCCAGCCGCAGCGCCTCGGAGTCGACCCGCTCCTGGGCACTGCTGCTGATGGTGCGGGTCTCGACGATCACCAGGGACAAGCCGAAGACGGCGATCACGACCAGGACCACGGCAAGCGTGGACTGGATCAGTCGGCGGCGCATGTCCTCCTACCTGACGAAAGCGCGGGGCGGCCGGCTCAGCTCTTCTCGAATCGGAATCCCACGCCGCGCACGGTCGCGATGTACCGGGGGTTCGCCGCGTCGTCGCCGAGCTTCTTGCGCAGCCAGGAGATGTGCATGTCGAGGGTCTTGGTGGACGACCACCAGGTGGTGTCCCAGACCTCGCGCATCAGCTGGTCGCGGGTGACGACCCGGCCCGCGTCCCGTACGAGCACCCGGAGCAGGTCGAACTCCTTGGCGGTGAGCTGGAGCTCCTCGTCGCCCATCCACGCGCGGTGGGACTCGACGTCGATGCGCACGCCGTGCGTGGCGGGCGGCTGCTGCGGCTCGGCGGCGCCGCGCCGCAGCAGGGCCCGGACACGGGCGAGCAGTTCGGCGAGCCGGAAGGGCTTGGTGACGTAGTCGTCGGCGCCCGCGTCGAGGCCGACGACGGTGTCCACCTCGTCGGCGCGTGCGGTCAGGATCAGAATGGGCACCGTGTGGCCGTCGGAGCGCAGCCGACGGGCGACCTCCAGGCCGTCCATGCCGGGCAGCCCGAGGTCCAGCACGACCAGGTCGACACCGCCCTGCATTCCGGCGTCGAGCGCGGCGGGTCCGTCCTCACGCACCTCGACCTCGTAACCTTCCCTGCGCAGTGCGCGGGCCAGCGGCTCCGAGATGGACGCGTCGTCCTCGGCGAGCAGTACACGGGTCATGAGCCGATGGTAGTCCGCCCGCGCCGCCCGCTGGGGTGGTCCCGCGGTCTGATCGGCACGCACGGTTCTTACCTTGCGGCCGGTCGGGGGCCGCCTGTGCGGCCCCGTGGCACGGACCGGTCGGCGCGGAATGCGATCCTTTGAGGCCTTGGTAATAGACCTTCGAAAGCCGGGCAGGGTTCCCGAGCGACTTGTGATCCGTGTCTCAAGTCCTTCCATATCCGGCAGTGTCCTGCCGTATGGTGGCTTGAACGTCTGATGCACACAGGGGACCTTTGGCGATCGTCTTGACGCTGAAGGTCTCTTTTGTGGGCGGGTCGGCCCCAACCGGCCCGGGAAGAATGACCTAGGGCCGGGCCTCGTACGCGCGTCGACGCGGGCAGAGGTGTGGATCCCGGTGGCCGTCGTCCGCCGCTTCGCGATCCGGAGCGGGATCCCCCTGGGCGTGGGGTGGACCTCGGGCCTGCCGGTGCCGGCCACCCCCACCGGGCGCGTACCCGCCGAGGGCGGCGCGTCCCGACCAGCAAGGAACGACCATGGCGTCCAGCCTGACGAAGGACTCGGTCCATCCGGGCACCCCCGGTTCCGAAAAGACCTTCTTCGGCCACCCCCGCGGCCTGGCCACCCTCTTCATGACCGAGATGTGGGAGCGCTTCAGCTTCTACGGCATGCGAGCCCTTCTCGTCGTGTACCTGCTCTCCGGCGGCCCCGACGCCAAGAAGGGGAGCATGACCGGTGGCCTCGGCATGGATCTGGCCACCACCACCGCCATCTACTCCGTCTACCTGTCGATGGTGTACCTGCTCGCCATGCCCGGCGGGTGGCTGGGTGACCGCGTCTGGGGTCCCCGCAAGACGGTGGCGATCGCCGCGATCACGATCATGGCGGGCCACACGGTGCTGGCGCTGCCCGGCGGCCAGGCGCCCTTCTTCGCCGGTCTCGCGCTGGTCGCGCTCGGCTCCGGCCTGCTGAAGGCCAACATCTCCACCATGGTCGGCCACCTCTACAAGGGCCCGGACGACCCGCGCCGCGACGGTGGCTTCACGATCTTCTACATGGGCATCAACATGGGTGCCTTCTTCGCGCCGCTGATCATCGGCACCGTCGGCCAGCAGGTCAGCTGGCACCTGGGCTTCGGCCTCGCCGCCGTAGGCATGGCGATCGGCCTCGCGGCCTTCCTCATCGGCACCCGGAACCTGAGCCCGCAGAGCAACGTCGTGCCCAAGCCGCTGGACACCGCCGAGCGTGCCTCCTGGCTGCGCAAGGGCCTGACCTGGCTCGCCATCGCCGCCGTCTTCTACGGCATCGTCGGTTTCACCGGCCACTTCACCCTGAACTGGGCGATGATCCCGCTCACCGTCATCGGTCTGGTCATCCCGGCCGGCGTCCTGCTGCGCATCAAGCGCGACAAGGAGCTGTCGACCGTCGAGCAGTCCAAGATGACCGGCTACATCTGGTTCTTCGTCGCGGCCGCCGCCTTCTGGATGATCTACGACCAGGGCGGTTCCACGGTCCAGGCGTTCGGTGAGACCAAGACCTCCTCCTCGCTGCTGGGCTTCGACTTCCCGTCCTCCTGGTACCAGTCGCTGAACCCGGTGTTCATCATGGCCCTGGCCCCGGTCTTCGCCTGGTTCTGGCTGTGGCTGAGCCGCAAGGGCAAGGAGCCGAGCACCGTCGCGAAGTTCGCGGCCGCCCTGTTCTTCATCGGCGTCTCGTTCTTCTTCTTCCTGCTGCCGCTGGGCATGGCCAACGGTGACACCCTGGTCAGCCCGATGTGGCTGGTCGGCATCTACCTGATCCAGACCGTCGGCGAGCTGTGCCTCTCCCCGGTCGGCCTGTCGGTGACGACGAAGATGGCGCCGGCCAAGTACGCCAGCCAGATGATGGGCGTGTGGTTCCTCGCGGTCACCGCGGGCGACTCCATCACCAGCCTGCTGTCCAACCCCGCCGTGGCCGGGGTCGACCTCAGCGGCACGGGGGCGGTCACCCTGGAGGCGGTCCTCGCCGCCCTCGCCGGTGTCGCGGTCTACATGTACCGCCGGAAGGTGAAGTCCCTGATGGGCGACGTCCACTGACGTCACCCCCCGATCGCCGAAAGGGCCGCCCCTCGTGGGGCGGCCCTTTCGTGTCGCGGTCCTGGTGTCGCGGTCCTGGTGTCGCGGTCCTGGTGTCGCGGTCCTGGTGTCGCGGTCGCCGTCGGGCCTCGCCGAGCGGCTCCGCGTTCAGGCGGGCGCCCCCAGCTCGGCCCACACTCTCTTGCCGGTGACGCCGGGAGCGCGGACGACGCCCCAGTCCAGGCACAGCCGCTGGACGATGAACATGCCGTGGCCGCCGGGGCGGCCGGCGCGGTGCGGGGTGCGCGGGGCGGGCTGGCCGGTGCCGCGGTCGGAGACCTCGATGCGGATCACCTTGTTGTCGCAGGTGATCTCCATCTGGTCGGGACCCTCGGCGTGCAGGCAGGCGTTGGTGACCAGTTCGGAGACAACGAGGAGCACGTCCTCGGCGGCGGCCCGCTGGTCGGCGGTCGCGGCGGGCAGCCAGCCCCACGCGTACAGTGCCTGGCGGGTGAAGTCGCGGGCGAGCGGCACGACGCCGCTCTCGCCATCGAAGCTCAGCCTGCGGATCTGGCGACTCCCGGACGGGGCCGCCGGCACGGCCGTCGCACCCCCTGTGGGTACCGCGCCCGTCGGCGCGTCCCCCTCGGACGCCCCGGAAGCGCCGCTGGGCTCCGGGCCGCGGTCGCCCGGCGAGTAAGGCCGGGTGGTGCTCATCAGCGCTTCACCTCACCGATTCACCAGTTCACGATTCAAAAGTCACCAGTCACTTCACACGTACACACTCGGTACGTCCGTACACATGCCGAAACCCCGGTCGCCGGCTCCCGCGAGGGCGACCGATCCACTCAGGATGTCTCCTGCCCGACCGATCGGGGGGAACACCCCCGTTTTCGGCCCGCCGTACGTGCGCCCGGCATACGCCGGGCGCGAAACACGGAAGGGGCACGTCAACGAACCCGAGGCCGGCTCAGTCGGCCTCGTCGGCCAGGGCATCCTCCAGGGAGTCGTGCACGGTGAAGACCGCGTCCGCCCCTGTGATCTCGAACACGCGGGCCACCACCGGCAGCATCCCGGCCAGATGCACACCCCCTCCGGCCGCCTCTGCCTTCAGCCGCGCGCCCAGCAGCACGTTCAGCCCCGTGGAGTCGCAGAACTCCAGGCGTGAACAATCCACCACCAGGCGCGAGCGCCCCTTGTCGAGGCACTCCTCGAGCGGTTCGCGCAGCAGGTCGGCCGTGTGGTGATCGAGCTCACCCGCCGGCGTCACGACGGCACTGGAACCCTCTTGCCGCACCTCCACCAGAAGCCGGCCCGACTGTGCGCTGCCGACCGTCCCGCGGTCCATGCCGTCTCTCTCTCCCGGGGTCTTGGCTGCTGTCTGACGCCCTCGAACACTACGCCTTCCCTCACCGCTCCGACAGCCGAACATCCGCACACAAACGGACATACCCCCACATAAGGAACTTGCGGCGGTGTTGGGAAAGCGGGTAGGGCTAGTAGGGACCCGCACCCGACACGGCCGGCTTTGGAGGCGCCGCACACCGCAGTGCACGAATTGGCTTCGGCAGCCATATGCCGAGAACGATGGAGGACATCATGTCACCCCGGCTCGACGCATCGCATACCCAGATGGCGACGTCGGCATCCCCAGCGGAGCACCTGGATCCCATCGAGTTCCACGACGTACGCGCCGAGCGGGCCGATCAGGCCGACGCACTGGCCGGACTTCCGGACATCCCCCCGTACGACGAGGTGGCCCCCGACGACGCCCGGGCCTTGTCCAAGGCCCTCTTCGAGCGGCTTGAGTTCCTCGAGGAAGGCACCCACGCCTACTCGTACGTCCGTAACACGCTCGTCGAGCTCAACCTCGCGCTCGTCAAGTTCGCCGCCTCCCGCTTCCGCTCCCGCAGCGAGCCGATGGAGGACATCATCCAGGTCGGCACCATCGGCCTGATCAAGGCGATCGACCGGTTCGAACTGTCCCGGGGCGTGGAGTTCCCGACGTTCGCGATGCCCACCATCATCGGCGAGATCAAGCGGTTCTTCCGCGACACCTCGTGGTCCGTGCGCGTCCCGCGCCGGCTCCAGGAACTGCGCCTCGACCTCGCCAAGGCCGGTGACGAACTGGCCCAGCGGCTCGACCGCGCCCCCACGGTCGCCGAACTCGCCGAGCACCTCGGGCTGTCCAACGACGAGGTGGTGGAAGGCATGGCCGCCTCGAACGCCTACACCGCGTCGTCGCTGGACGCCCAGCCCGAGGAGGACGACTCCGAGGGCGCCCTCGCGGACCGCATCGGCTACGAGGACCACGGGCTCGAAGGCATCGAGTACGTCGAGGCGTTGAAGCCGCTGATCGCCCAGCTGCCCTCCCGGGACCGGAAGATCCTGTCCCTGCGGTTCGTGGCCAATATGACCCAGTCGGAGATCGGCGAGGAACTCGGCATCTCGCAGATGCACGTCTCTCGGCTGCTCTCCCGGACGCTCGGACAACTGCGCAAGGGTCTGACACTCGAGGAGTGACCGGGTGAAGGCGTGATGGGGTGAAGGGGACGTTTCCGTCCGGTGCCGTCAGTGGCGCCGGGCGGACCGCGGCCCCAGCACCTCGGCCCGCCCGGCGCGTGCGGGGCGTGCGGAGTGTGTGGGGCCTGCGTGGCTGCGGGGCGTGCGGGGCGTGCGAGGCGTGCGGGGCGTGCGCCGAGAAGCCCGCCGCCCCGGCACCGTTACCCCGGGAAACCCTGGGCAACCTCTTTCCCCCGGGGCCTGCTTCCCCCACTATGGGTCACTCCCTACCGGCCGGTACGTCCGGAGTCCGGCCGTGTCACCAGGGGTGCGAGGAGGGCGGGTCAATGGCTCGGGCCGACGGGACCGACGACGGCGTCGAGACCGGGGACACGGGCGGTGGACCGTACGAGGACGCCTCGGACACATGGCTCACCGAACTGCTCCGCGCCGACACCCCCACCGTCTATCCGGCACTGCGCGAACTGCGCGCCCGCCACCTGCCCCCGGTCCTGGCCCACGCCCGGCACTGCACCGCCGGCGAGTCGGCCGCCCGTCAACTCGCGGCGCAGGCGTTCACCCTCGCCGCCCGCGAGACGGCGCGCGGTGCGGACCCGGGCGTCCCGGTCCGGCTGCGCCTGCTGCTGCTCACCGCCCGGCTGACCGCCGCCTGGGCGCGGGACGAGCGGTCCGGCGGCGTCGACCCCGGGCTGCTGCTGGTCCTGAACACGGCCGGCCCCGAGGGCCCCGTACCGCCTCTGCTCAGCGCCTTCCGGTCGCTGCCGACCCGCGTCCAGGGCCTGGTCTGGTACGGGATCGCGGAGCAGGAACCCGAGGAGCGGACGGCCAGGTTCCTCGGCCTCACCCGCCAGGACGTGGTGCACGGCACCCCGCAGGCGCTCAAGGCGTTGGCCCAGGCCTGTCTGAGGACACGTCTGGCCGCCTCGGACGACCCGCGCTGCGGTGACTTCCGCCGGCTCATCGAGGAGGCGGTACGGCCGGACCACCCCCGCGCGAGCCTGGACCTGCACGCCCACATGGCGCGCTGCGGCCACTGCTCGGCCGCGTTCGAGGAGCAGTCCGCCCTGCGCGACGACCCGCGCACCGCGGTGGCCGAGGGCCTGCTGCCCTGGGGCGGCGCCGCCTACGTCGCACGGCGTCCGGCCGATCCGCCTCCGGGAGCCCGGGCGCGGGCCGCCGCCTGGCCGCCCTCCCGCCGCTACGTGCTGGCCTCGGCGGCGCTCGGCGTGGCCCTCGCGCCGCTGCTGCTGTTCCTGCTCACCTCGAACGACGGCACACCGCACCAGCGGGCGGCGGGCGCGGTGACCGTGCCCACGCCGCCGGTACGGGTCACGGTGACCGCCACGGTGTCGGCGACCCCGCCCGCACCCTCTCCGTCCGCGACCTCCCGGCCCCCCTCCCGGCATCCGTCCCCCGAACCGACGCCGGGCCGCTCCCGGACGGCGCACCCGAAGCCGCCGCCCAGCCCGTCGCCCTCGCCGGTGCATCCACCCGGAGCGTCCTACGCGCAGGTGGTGAACGCCGCCTCGGACCGCTGCCTGGACGTGGCCGGTGACTTCGACAACGGCACGGACGTCGTCACCGCCCCGTGCGGGCCCGCGTCCAGCCAGCTCTGGCGGTTCGACGCCTCGCGCCAGGTGCTCCAGTCGGCGGCGGACCCCGATTTCTGCCTGGACAGCCGCGGTTCCGTGGACAACGGCGTCGGCATCTGGAGGTGCTCGTCGGTCGACGGCAGGAACGGCCTCAATCTGCGCTTCACCGTCGACCCGGACGGCGTGATCCGCCCGGCCATTGCCACCGGGACCGCTCTCACCCCGCACACGGACGGCTACCTCTCCCTCGACCCGCGCGGCGGGGGTACGGCGCAGAAGTGGCGGGCGGGCAGCGCCTGACCGGTCCCGGGCGGGACCCGGGCGGCCGGTGGGGCGCCTTCCCTCGGTCTCCTGCGGCTCGATCCGCCGGACGGGCCCTGCTCAGACCTCGCGTACGCCGCGCCGCCAGACCTGGGTGACCAGCGGAACGCCCGGCCGGTAGGCCAGGTGGACGTGGCTGGGCGCGTCCAGGACGGCGAGATCGGCGCGGGCGCCCGGGGACAGACGGCCGACGTCGTCGCGGCGCAGGGCCCTCGCACCGCCCGCCGTCGCCGCCCAGACCGCCTCGTCGGGGGTCATGCCCATGTCCCGTACGGCGAGCGCGACGCAGAAGGGCACCGAGGAGGTGAACGACGAGCCGGGGTTGCAGTCGGTGGACAGGGCGACCGTGACACCCGCGTCGAGGAGGCGGCGGGCGTCGGGCCACTGGGCGCGGGTGGAGAACTCGGCGCCGGGCAGGAGGGTCGCGACCGTGTCCCCGTTCGCCAGCGCGTCCACGTCCGCGTCGGTCAGGTGGGTGCAGTGGTCGGCGCTGGCCGCGTCCAGCTCGACGGCGAGCTGGACGCCCGGGCCGTAGGTGAGCTGGTTGGCGTGGATGCGCGGGAGCAGGCCCTTGGCCTTGCCCGCGGTGAGGATCGCCCGGGCCTGGTCGCCGTCGAAGGCGCCCTTCTCGCAGAAGACGTCGACCCAGCGGGCGTGCGGGGCGCAGGCGTCCAGCATCTCCCCGGTGACCAGGGCGACGTACGCGGCCGGGTCCTCGGCGTAGTCCGGGGAGACGATGTGGGCGCCGAGGTAGGTGACCTCGTCGGTGTGCGCGGCGGCGATGCGCAGGGCGCGGGCCTCGTCGGCGACGGTGAGGCCGTAGCCGGACTTGGTCTCGAAGGTGGTCGTGCCCTGGCGCAGGGCCTCGGCGAGGTAGTGGGTGAGGTTCGCCTCCAGCTCCGCGTCGGTGGCGGCGCGGGTGGCGGCGACCGTGGTGCGGATGCCGCCCGCGCTGTAGGCCCGGCCGGACATGCGGGCGTTGAACTCCTCGGTGCGGTCGCCCGCGAAGACCAGGTGGGAGTGGGAGTCGACGAAGCCGGGGATCACCGCCCGGCCGCCGGCGTCGACCCGGTTGTCAGTGGCGGGTGCTTTGCTGGATTCACCGGTCCACGCGATGCGGTCGCCCTCGATGACGACGGCCGCGTCCCGGACCAGTCCGAGGGGGGATCCGTCACCGAGGGAGGGGTCGTTGGTGACCAGCGTGGCGATGTTGGTGATGACGGTGCTGCTCATGGTGTCCTCAAGGGTGACGGGGGGATTCATCCGCGCAGTGCCTCGACGGCGCCTGCAAGCGCCGACGGCACGTCGGGTACGAGGGTGTGGGCGCCGTCCCGCACGATGTGCCGACCGGCCACGACCGTATGGCGTACGTCCGCGGCGGTCGCCGCGAATACGGCCGTCTCGGCGCCGAGCCTGGGCAGCGTCCCCGCTGTCCTGACCGAGTCCAGCGCGATCGTCGTGAAGTCGGCGAGGGCGCCGGGGGTGAGGCTGCCGGCGTCGGACCAGCCGAGGGCGGCGTGCCCGTCGGCGGTCGCGGCGCGCAGCAGGGCCGCGGCCGTCCAGTGGCCGCGGGTGCGGGTGCGCAGCCGCTCGTTCAGCTCCATCGCGCGGGCCTCTTCGAGCAGGTCGACGACGGCGTGGCTGTCGGAGCCGAGGGAGAGCGGGGAGCCGGCGCGCTGGAGGGCGGCGGCGGGCCCGATGCCGTCGGCCAGGTCCCGCTCGGTGGTCGGGCACATGCAGGTGCCGGTGCCGGATCCGCCGAGCAGGGCGATGTCCTCGTCGGTCAGGTGGGTGTTGTGCACGCCGGTCGTGCGCGGGCCGAGCACGCCGTGGTCGGCCAGCAGCCGCGCCGGGGTGCAGCCGTGGGCGGCCTGACAGGCGTCGTTCTCGGCGGTCTGCTCCGACAGGTGCACATGGAGCGGGGCCCGCCGCTCCTCGGCCCACCGCGCCACCGTCGCCAGTTCCCGCGCGGGCACGGCCCGTACGGAGTGCACGGCGGCACCGATCCGCGCGTGATCCCGTTCCTTGAGAACTGAACAGCGTTCGGCCCAGGCCTCGGCCGTCCCGTCGGAGAAGCGGAGCTGGTGGGTGTCGGGCGGCTGACCGAACCCGGAGGACAGGTAACAGGTGTCGAGGAGGGTGATGCGGATTCCGGCTTCGGCGGCGGCCTCGATCAGCGCCTCGCCCATCGCGTTCGGGTCGGCGTACCGGGCGCCTCCCGGAGCGTGGTGGACGTAGTGGAACTCGCCGACGGCGGTGATGCCGGCCAGCGCCATCTCGGCGTACACCGCGCGGGCCAGCGCGTGGTACGTCTGGGGGCTGAGCCGGCCGGCGGTGGCGTACATGACCTCGCGCCAGGTCCAGAACGTCCCGGAGCCGACCTGGACGGTGCCGCGCAGAGCCCGGTGGAAGGCGTGGCTGTGCGCGTTGGCGAGTCCCGGGACCGTGAGTCCCCGCAGCGCCTCGGCTCCCGGCGGCGGGACGGGCACGCCGGTGCGGACGGCCGCGATGCGGCCGCCGCGCACGTCGAGGGCCACGCCCGGCTCGACATGGGTGCCGAGCCAGGCCTGCTCCAGCCAGTACGTCCGCGTCTGCTCGGTGGGGGTCACGTGCAGGCCAGCCCTTCCAGTACGTCGGCGAGCGCGCGCACCCCGGCCACGCAGTCGTCCTCGGCCGCGAACTCGGCCGGGGAGTGCGAGACACCGGTGGGGTTGCGCACGAACAGCATGGCGGTCGGGACGCTCCCGGACAGGATTCCGGCGTCGTGTCCGGCGCCCGTGCCGAGCACCGGCACCTTCAGGTCAGTGTCCGTGCCCAGGAGGCGGGCGAGCTCGTCGCGCAGGGCGTGGTCGAACTCGACGACGGGCGTGAAGGACTCGCGGACCACGTCCAGGTCGACGCCGTGCGCGGCGGCGTACTCGCGGGCCGCCTTCTCGACGCCGGTGACCACGGTGTCCAGGGTCGCCTGGTCGGCGGCGCGGGAGTCGAGCCAGCCGCGCACCAGGGACGGGATCGCGTTGACGCCGTTCGGCTCGACGGCGATCTTGCCGAAGGTGGCGACGGCACCGGCGAGCGTTGCCTCGCGCCGGGCGGCGAGCACGGTCTCGGCATACGACAGCATCGGGTCGCGCCGGTCGACGAGCCGGGTGGTGCCCGCGTGGTTGGCCTCGCCCCGGAAGTCGAACCGCCACCGCCCGTGCGGCCAGATGGCGCTGGCCACACCGACGCGGTCGCCGGTCAGGTCGAGGGCGCGTCCCTGCTCGACGTGCAGTTCGACGAAGGCGCCGATGCGCGCGAGCCGCTCCGGGTCGGGGCCGATGGCGTCGGGGTCGTACCCGGCGGCCTCCATGGCCCTGGGCAGCGTGACCCCGTCGGCGTCGGTGAGCCGGTGCGCCTGCTCGACGGTGAGCTGTCCGGCGGTCAGCCGCGAGCCGGTGCAGGCCAGCCCGAACCGAGCGCCCTCCTCGTCGCCGAAGTTGACGAGGGCCAGTGGCTTGGTGAACCGCGCGTTCCTGCCGCGCAGTTCGTCGAGGGCTGCGAAGGAGGACACGACGCCCAGGGGGCCGTCGAAGGCCCCGCCGTCGGGCACGGAGTCGAGGTGCGACCCGGTGACCACGGCGTCCCCGGCCGCGGGATCCCCGAGCCAGGCCCACTGGTTGCCGTTGCGGTCGACCTCGTAGGCCAGCCCGCGGTCCTCGGCCTGCTGCCGGAACCAGGCACGGCACTCGGCGTCGGCCGCGGTCCAGGCGAATCGCCGGTAGCCGCCGGACTCGGGGTGGCGCCCGACGGGGAGCAGTTCCCGCCACATCGTGTGGAAGGAGTCGCCCACGGCAGGCGACGGGGTCCGCGTCGCGGCCGGGCGGACCTCGCTCGGGTCGGCCGGATGCCGCGTCACGCCTCCTCACCCTCGCGCATGGGCACGCGCACTCCGCGTTCGCCGGCCACCGACTCCGCGATGTCGTACCCGGCGTCCACGTGCCGGATCACGCCCATGCCGGGGTCGTTGGTGAGCACCCGCCGGATCTTCTCCCCGGCGAGCGCGGTGCCGTCGGCGACCGTCACCTGGCCGGCATGGATGGACCGTCCCATGCCGACGCCGCCACCGTGGTGGATCGACACCCACGACGCGCCCGACGCCACGTTCACCATCGCGTTCAGCAGCGGCCAGTCGGCGATCGCGTCGGAGCCGTCGAGCATGGCCTCGGTCTCCCGGTACGGGGAGGCGACGGAGCCGCAGTCGAGGTGGTCGCGGCCGATCACGATCGGCGCCTGGAGCTCACCGCTCGCGACCATGTCGTTGAACCGCTCGCCCGCCTTGTCGCGCTCGCCGTAGCCGAGCCAGCAGATGCGCGCGGGCAGGCCCTGGAAGTGGACGCGCTCGCCGGCCATCTTCATCCAGCGCGCCAGGGACTCGTTCTCGGGGAACAGTTCCAGGATCGCCTTGTCGGTCTTGGCGATGTCGGACGCCTCACCCGACAGCGCGGCCCAGCGGAACGGGCCCTTGCCCTCGCAGAACAGCGGCCGGATGTAGGCGGGGACGAACCCGGGGAAGGCGAACGCCCGCTCGTACCCGGCGAGTTGGGCCTCGCCACGGATCGAGTTGCCGTAGTCGAAGACCTCGGCGCCGGCGTCCATGAAGCCGACCATGGCCTCGACGTGCCGGGCCATGGACTCGCGGGCCCGGGTGGTGAAGCCGGCCGGGTCCTTGGCGGCGGCGTCGGCCATGTCCTCGACGTCGACGCCCACCGGGAGGTAGGACAGCGGGTCGTGGGCGGAGGTCTGGTCGGTGACGATGTCGATGGGCGCGCTCATGGCGAGCAGCTGCGGGACGAGTTCGGCCGCGTTGCCGAGGACACCGATGGAGAGGGCCTTGCGCTGGTCGCGCGCCTCAACGGCCAGCTGGAGGGCCTGCTCCAGGGAGTCGGCCTTCACGTCGAGGTAGCGGTGCTCGATGCGCCGGTCGATGGCGCGCGGGTCGCAGTCGATGCAGATGGCCACGCCGTCGTTCATGGTGACGGCGAGCGGCTGGGCTCCGCCCATGCCGCCGAGGCCGGCGGTCAGGGTGATCGTCCCGGCGAGCGTGCCGCCGAACTTCTTCGCGGCGACGGCGGCGAAGGTCTCGTAGGTGCCCTGGAGGATGCCCTGGGTGCCGATGTAGATCCAGGAGCCGGCGGTCATCTGGCCGTACATGGTCAGGCCGAGGGCCTCCAGGCGGCGGAACTCCTCCCAGTTGGCCCAGTCGCCGACGAGGTTGGAGTTGGCCAGCAGCACGCGCGGGGCCCACTCGTGGGTCTGCATGACGCCGACCGGGCGGCCGGACTGGACGAGCATGGTCTCGTCGGCCTTGAGGGTCCTCAGCGTGCGGACCATGGCGTCGAAGGAGCGCCAGTCGCGGGCCGCCTTGCCGGTGCCGCCGTAGACGACGAGCTTGTCGGGGTGCTCGGCGACCTCGGGGTCGAGGTTGTTCTGGAGCATCCGCAGGGCGGCTTCCTGCTGCCATCCCAGGGCGCTCAGTTCCGTACCGCGCGGCGCTCGTACGGGGCGGGGTCCTGACATGGTCTGCCTCCTGGTGGGTGCTCCCGGCGGATTGTTACTGCGACTATTCACATCCTGGCGTCATGAATAGAGCTAGTCAATACATGTGCACGGGCCGGCCCGCACGGCCAGTGGATGTTTGGCCCGCTCCAGGTCAGGAAGGCAGGACCTGAAGGCACACCGACGGGACCGGGGACGCGGCATGGACGACGGCATGGACGACGGCATGGACCAGAAGCACGGCGACGGGATCGGCGAGGCGGACCGCGAGCGGGCGGTGCGGCGGGACGAGGCGGTGCGGGCCGCGGTGGCGCAGGGGCTGCTCGGCCCCGGCTCCCCCATCGTGGGCCTGCTCGACGTCACCGGCATCCGGGAGTCCGCGGCGGCGCTCCGGGCGGCGTTCGAGGCGGTGCTGGCGCCAGGGACTCCGGTGCTGCACGCCTTCGCGGTCAAGGCGACCCCGCTCGTGCCCGTCCTCCGGCTGCTGCACGACGAGGGCATCGGCGCCGAGGTGGCGAGCCCCGGGGAACTGGCGCTGGCGCGGGCGGCCGGGGTGCCGCCCGCCCGTACCGTCCTGGACTCACCCGCCAAGACGCCGGCCGAACTGCGCGAGGCGCTGGAACTCGGTATCGCCGTCAACGCCGACAACCCGCAGGAGCTGGCCCGCATCGACGCCCTCGTGGGCTCCGCCACCCCTCGCTCGCCGCTCGGGATACGGGTGAATCCGCAGGTCGGCGGGGGTGCCATCGAAGCGCTGTCGACGGCCACGGCGACCTCGAAGTTCGGGGTGGGGCTCCGTGACGAGGGCGCCCGCGAGTGGGTCGTGCGGGCGTATCTGGACCGGCCGTGGCTGACCCGGCTGCACGCCCACACCGGGTCCCAGGGCATCCCGCTCGCCCTGATGGCACAGGGCGTGGCGCGGACGTACGAGCTCGCCGAGGAGATCAACGCGCGCGCGGGGCGGCGGCAGATCGACACCCTCGACATCGGCGGCGGGCTGCCGGTGAACTTCGGCTCCGAGGCGACCGCTCCGACGTACGCGCGGTACGCGCGGCTGCTGCGCGAGGTGGTGCCGGGACTGTGCGAGGGGCGGTACGGGCTGGTGACCGAGTTCGGGCGGTCGCTGCTGGCCAAGCAGGGCACGATGGTGGCCCGGGTGGAGTACACCAAGAGCGCCGGGGGGCGGCCGGTCGCCGTGACCCACGCGGGCGTGCAGGTCGCGACGCGCACGGTCTACGTGCCGGAGGCCTGGCCGCTGCGCCTGGCCGCGTACGACGCGAAGGGGCGGCCCAAGCCGGGACCCGAGGTGGTGCAGGACGTGGCCGGGCCCGCCTGCTTCGCGGGCGACCTGCTCGCCGAGGCCCGCGCGCTCGCCCCACTCGAGCCGGGCGACCACGTGGCGGCGCTGGACACCGGGGCCTACTACTTCGCCCACCACTACGCCTACAACTCCCTGCCCCGGCCAGGGGTTTACGGCTACGTTCCGGACGGCTCCGGGGGTGTCGCCTTCGCGGTCGTGCGCGAGCCGCAGCCGGTCGAGGAGATCGTGACCGAGTCAGGAGGGGCGCACGCGTCGGCGCTCACCACCCTGCGCGCCCCCGAGCGCGCCTGAGACACACCGAAAAGCTTTTAGGTGCGCCGAAGACATGGCGAACCCCGCCTGAAACCCGGTTCAGTCGACCCACATTAGCCCCTCGGTCGCATGTTCCACCGGAAAATGCCGTAACCCTCACCACCGGCGTACACCGTGCGTAGCGTCGGCATCACTCAGCCGAACCCCCGGTGGGAGAGGAACAACGGTGCCCGGAATCGACGAGTGCCTACTGGAAGCCATGCGGCTGCCCGGTGCCAGAGGCGCCGCGCTGGTCGACTGGACGAGCGGACTTGCCCTGGGCACCGTCGGAGAGTCCCCGGGAGGCGACCACGAGACCACCGCGACGGAGGCCGCCGAACTGGCCCGGCTGGCCGCCGAGCACGGCGCCTTCGCCGCCGCCGAGGACCCCGACGGGGAGCGTCCCCCGGTGGAGGACCTGATCGTCAGCAACCGCGACAGCTACCACCTGCTGCGGTTCGTGGACACGTCCTTCGACAGCAGCGTGTTCCTGCATCTGTGGCTGACCCGCGCCGAGGGCAACCTCGCCCTGGCCCGCATACGCCTGGGCGAGATGGCCGAGCGGCTGGTGCTGGGATGACCGTGGTCGACACCCCGCCCCCGCCCCAGCTGCCGGTGCGCAGCAAGCCGGCCGCCGACGACGCGGCCTGGGGCGGCCTCTCACCGATGCTGACCCGGCTCGCCGCCGAGCACGCCACCGGCGTCCTGGTCCGCGAACACGGCACGCTCCACCTCGCCGAGGGCCGTGTGGTCCACGCCGAGAGCCCCCTGAGCCCCGGGCTGGACCTGCTGCTCACCGCCCACGGCACAGTGACGGCCGAGGCGTGGCGGGACGCGGTCACCCGCGCCGACGACCGGCACGGCGCCGCACGCCTGCTGCTGGCCGGCGGCCATCTGACCGAGGGCGCCCTGGAGCTGTGCCACCTGGGTGCGCTCCACGACGCCGCCTACTTCGCGCTTGCCCCGAGCAGCACCCCGGGCCGGTTCCGCTACGGCATCACCCACCCGCTCGGCCCCGTCCTGCCGGTCCCGGTGGCGGCCCTGGAGCGCGAGATCCTGCGCCGCCGCGAGCTGCTGCACCGTGTCTGGCCCGACACCGCGCCGGACAGCGCCCCGCTGGTGCGGACGCACGCCGCCTCGGCACCGAAGACGACGCCCCGCCAGCAGAGGCTCCTGGAGCGGGTCGACGGCACTCGCACGGCAACCGACCTGGCCCGGGAGCTGGGCCGGCAGGCGTTCCACATCCTGGTCGACGTACGGCGTCTGGCGGCCGCGGGGCTCGTCGCGCCTGTCGTCGCGCCACGGCACGCGCCCGTGCCGGACGGCACCGGGCAGACCCCCGCGCTCGCCGACCGGCCGGCGTACACCACCGACCCCCACATCACGCTGCTGAAGAGGCTCAGGGATGCGCTGGAGGCCCTTTGAGAGGAGACACCGGATGGCAGCCGAGCCCGAGATCCTGGACGAGCTACGCCGGCTCAGAGCCCGGGTACCCCAGCTCACCGGCGCCCTCGCCGCCAGTGTCGACGGCCTCGTACTGGCCCACGACACCCCCGGCGTGGAGCCGGAGAGCGTGGCGGCACTCACCGCGACCGCGCTCGGCGTCGCCGTGCGCATGTCGGACGTGACCGGCCAGGGCGATCTGCGCGAACTGCTCGTGCGGGGCGTCCACGGCTATGTCGCGACCTACGCGGCGGGCCGCAGCGCGGTGCTGACCCTGCTCGCCCAGGACCGCGTCAACGTCGGCCGCCTCCATCTGGAGGGCCGCCGTGCGGGCGCCCGCATCGGGGAGCTGGTCGACGCCGAGGCGGCCGACGTTTCCGGCACGACGCCCGCGAAAGCCGTGAAACCGGCCACCAGGACCGGCACCGCACGGACCAGAACCACCCGCGCGCCACGCACCACTGCCACCAACGCGCGCACCACTACTGATAGTTGACAGAACAAGGAGACCCGGCCATGGCCAACACCGAGACCTGCCTGAAGGAAGCGCTCGCCTCCATCGAGGGAGCGACGGGCGTCGCGCTCGTCGACTACACCAGCGGCATGGCGCTGGGCACGATGGGCGGCAGCAAGAGTTTCGACCTGAACGTCGCCGCCGCGGGCAACACCGATGTCGTACGGGCCAAGATGCGCACCATGGAGCACCTCGGCCTCAAGGCGCAGATCGAGGACATCCTGATCACCCTGACCGACCAGTACCACCTGATCCGCCTGATCAGCGGGCGCGGCGGGAACGGACTGTTCCTCTACCTCGTCCTCGACGCCAAGCGGGCCAACCTGGCGATGGCCCGCCACCAGCTGAGGAGGATCGAGGAGGACCTGGAGGTCTGACCCCGGGCCCGCAGGGCGGGCCCCTGGACCTGTCCTAGCCGAGCGCCGCGGTGCGGCGGCGTGCTCCGCCCGGGGCCGCGTCGCCCGCCGCGAGGCCGGTGCCGCGGTAGCCCCGCACCGCCTTGCCCGCCGGATGCCCGCCCCGCCTGCCCAGCCAGTCGACGCGCACCCACAGCGGTGGGTCCTCGGCCCGCTCCAGCCGCCCGAGCCAGCCGGCCTTGAGCCACAGCCCCACCCCGGCGCCGGCCAGCAGCAGGCCGCTGGCCGCGGGCAGGACGAAGGAGCTGCCCAGCGCGGCCAGGAAGGCCGGGGCGAGCCACCAGCGGTGCCCCCGGCGCCACACGCGGACGCTCACCGCCCGGTCCTGGAGCACGTCGTGGCGTCCGGCCCGGGCGGCGCCCCGGGCCAGCGCCCGGTAACGCCGGCGCCGGACGCAGGCCACGACGGCCGCCGTCACCAGGAACAGCGCGGCCCCCGCCAGGGCCCCGATCCGGCGCCCGGTCAGCCCCGGCACCAGCACGCCGATCCCCGCCGCGAACACTCCGAGCCACCACAGCGGCGCGGCTCCGGCCCGCACCACGACGGCCACCCGGGCCAGGCCCTGACCTCCCCGACCTGAGCGACCAGCGCGCGCCATGCCCTGCCTCCTCGTCGTCCCGGCACCCTCGTCCGGGCGGGCAGGCTAACGAGCGTTGGTGAGACGAGTCTGAGAGCACCCGACCCCGGCATCAGGCCACGAGACGTCACTCCACGAACAGCCCCCGTGCCGCGGCCCCCTGGTCGAACTCCTCCAGGCGGGCCTGCGCGTCGGGCAGGTCGTCGCACATCGCCTCCAGGAGCACCCGGCCGAGCAGCATCGGCGCGCACGCGGTGTCGAAGGCGAGCCCGGTGCCGACGGCGGCGGGCAGCAGCAGGTCGGAGTGCTTGGCGACGGGCGCGAAGGCCGAGTCCGCGACCGTGACGACGGTCAGCCCCGCGTCCTTGGCGTAGGCGAGGGTGTCCACGACCTCGCGCGGATGGCGCGGCAGCGCGAAGCACAGCAGCGCCGAGGCACCCGCCCGTACGGCGCCGTCGATGCGGTCCTGGATCATCGTGCCGCCCTCGTCGAGCAGCCGTACGTCCGGGTGGACCTTGCCGGCGAAGTAGGCGAAGCCGTAGGCCTGGGCCGCCGCGGCCCGCAGGCCGAGCACCGGCAGCGGGCGTGAGGCGGCGAGCACCTGTCCCGCCCTGCGCACCGGCCGCGGATCGGCCAGCGCCTGAGCCAGGTGCCTCAGGTTCTCGATCTCGGCCTCGACCGCCTGCTGGTACTCGTTGTACGAGGCCGGCTGGGCCGCCGGTTCGGCGGGCGCGACCTCGCGCAGGTGCCGGCGCAGCGCCGGGTAGCCGTCGAAGCCCAGGGCGACCGCGAAGCGGGTCACCGACGGCTGGCTGACCCCGGCCAGTTCGGCCAGCTCGACGCTGGACAGGAAGGGCACGTCGGCGGCCCGCCGCACCATGCTGTGCGCGATACGCCGCTGGGTCGGTGTGAGCCGGTGCCCCTCGAAGAGCGCCTGCAGCCGCGCGGCAGGGCTGTCGGTCACGCTCATGACGTGCTCCCCCTCCAGATGTCGTCGACGCCCCGGGAGGGTATCTCCCCGACCATTTTCTATTCAGACATCAAGAACTCTGCATGAAGTCATACAGCCAGGGCAAGGGATCGGCCAAATGTCATTAAACTCGCCCAGACAGGCACAGAGCGCGACTATCAGCGTGCTTAGTGTGAGCAGGCCCCGTCGGTGTCGCCGGCCGCAGCCCCGGCGACACCGGCGGCGGCCCGCCCCCGCACCGACAGGGGGGCTAGCACCAGTGCGGCGGGCACCCCGGCTCCCTAGCCTGGTCCGTATGACCGGAATGGACGCGCGGGACACGGACCTGAAGAAGGACCTCAACGCCTCCCTGCAGGCCCGCAGGGAACTGGGCGAGGAGTACGAGTCCGCGCTGGTCGACTCGTTTCTGGAGAAGGTCGACCAGCGCATCGACGGTGCCGTCGAACGCCGGATGCGCCGGCAGTTCGCCGAGCAGCAGATGACGGTGGCGCGGGGCTCCCGTTCGCCGAAGGCCACCGACTCCTGGGGCGAGCGCTTCGGCTTCGGCATCGTCTCGCTGGTACTGGCCGTGCCGCTGTCCGCGATCGGCGGCGGCGTCGCGCACCTGCCCGGCCTCATCGTCGCCTGGTTCGGGATCGTGGGCGTCAACGCCGTCCAGGCCGCCCGCACCAACCCGGGTCTGTTCACCGGCCGCCGCCGCGACCGCGCCGAGGACGACACCTGGAAGGACTGAGCGGCCGCGCCGGCCTGGCACGAGCCGGTGGCCGCGCCCCCGGCGCGACCGCGCGCGGGGCGAGGAGTATGCGCGGGGACCGCCGCACCCCCGTGACCGGGGGGCGGGACGACGGCGGTCCCCGCGAGGGACGCGGGCCGGGTCAGGACCGGGCCTTCGCGTCCGTGGCGTTCGTGGAGGTCCGGGAGCCGCTCCGGAGGTCCGCGACGCCGCACGGCGCCGGCCGGGGCAGACGGCCTCCCCGGCGCACGGCGCCCGGGAGGCGATCCCCCGCCCCTTCCGACGTCCACCAATGTGCCGGACGCGTGTTAAGCGGGTGCTGCGTGCACGTGACACGCTCGTACCGTTTCCACGACTGCCTCTCAGCCGCAGGTCACCGCACGTTCCCCGCCCGTGCGCCGGCACGCCGGCCCCGGCGGCGGTGCGTCAGTGCTTTCCGCCCTTGGCCAGGAAGGAGAGCAGGTCCTGACGGCTGACGACCCCGGTCGGCTTGCCCTCCACCAGCACGATCGCCGCGTCCGCCGTGCCCAGCACCGACATCAGGTCGGCGACCGGCTCGCCGGAGCCGACCTGGGGCAGCGGGGCCGACATGTGCTTCTCCAGCGGGTCCTCCAGCGCGGCCCGCCGGGTGAACAGCGCGTCCAGCAGCTCCCGCTCGACGACCGAGCCGACGACCTCGGCCGCCATGACGTCCGGGTGGCCCGCGCCCGGCTTCACGATCGGCATCTGCGAGACGCCGTACTCGCGCAGCACCTCGATGGCCTGGCCGACGGTCTCGTCCGGGTGCATGTGGACCAGGGAGGGGATGGAGCCGCCCTCCTTGTCGCTGAGGACGTCGGCGACGCGGGCGCTCGGGCCCTCGTCCTCCAGGAAGCCGTAGTCGGCCATCCACTCGTCGTTGAAGATCTTCGACAGGTACCCGCGCCCGCTGTCCGGCAGCAGGACCACCACGACGTCGTCCGGGCCCAGCCGCTCGGCCACCCGCAGCGCCGCGACGACGGCCATGCCGCAGGAGCCGCCGACCAGCAGGCCCTCCTCCTTGGCGAGGCGGCGAGTCATCTGGAAGGAGTCCTTGTCGGACACGGCGACGATCTCGTCGGCCACGGTCCGGTCGTAGGCGGTCGGCCAGAAGTCCTCACCGACGCCCTCGACGAGGTAGGGCCGCCCGGAACCGCCGGAGTACACCGAGCCCTCCGGGTCGGCGCCGATGACCTTGACCCTGCCGTCGCTGGCGTCCTTCAGGTAGCGGCCGGTGCCGGAGATGGTGCCCCCGGTGCCGACGCCTGCCACGAAGTGGGTGATCCTCCCCTCGGTCTGCTTCCACAGCTCAGGACCGGTGGAGTGGTAGTGCGACAGCGGGTTGTTCGGGTTCGAGTACTGGTCGGGCTTCCAGGCCCCGGGGGTCTCCCGGACCAGCCGGTCGGAGACGTTGTAGTAGGAGTCGGGGTGCTCCGGCGCGACGGCCGTCGGGCAGACGACCACTTCGGCGCCGTACGCGCGCAGCACGTTGATCTTGTCCGTGGAGACCTTGTCCGGGCACACGAAGATGCACTTGTAGCCCTTCTGCTGGGCCACGATGGCCAGTCCCACACCGGTGTTCCCACTGGTCGGCTCGACGATCGTGCCACCGGGCTTGAGCTCTCCGCTCTGCTCGGCCGCCTCGATCATGCGCAGGGCGATGCGGTCCTTCACGGAGCCGCCGGGGTTGAAGTACTCGACCTTCGCCAGGACGGTCGCCTTGATCCCCTTGGCGACGCTGTTGAGCCGCACCAGCGGGGTGTTGCCGACGAGGCTGATCATCGAGTCGTGGAATTGCACCGTTGTCTCCGGTTGCTGCAAAAGATGTGGTCGTAGTGTGCCGCCAGCCTAAGGCCAGGGGGACCGCCCGGGGTGGGCGTTCACTCCCCGTCGAGATTGGACAACGGTCCGTACGGGGCAAGGAGTGGATGTACGGCTACGAGGAGGTGTCGGCGGGCATGACGAACATGTCGAGGGCGAGAGTGGCCCGGCGGATCGCGGCCGGCGCCGCGTACGGCGGCGGCGGACTCGGTCTGGTCGGTGCCGCGGCCGTCGGTCTGCTGCTGGCCGAGGTGCAGATGGCCAAGCGTCACGTGGGCAACGGCACGGACAACCACGTGCCGGTCGCGGACGGCCTGTACGGCCGCGCCTACGACACTCCCGGCGAGCTGCCGCTGAGCCTGGTCATGCTCGGCGATTCCACGGCCGCGGGGCAGGGCGTGCACCGGGCCGGGCAGACGCCGGGCGCGCTACTGGCGTCGGGCCTGGCGGCGGTCGCGGAACGTCCGGTGCGGATGCGCAACGTGGCGCTGCCCGGTGCCCGGTCGGACGACCTGGACCGCCAGGTGGCGCTGGTACTGGGCGACCCGGATCGGGTGCCGGACATCTGCGTGATCATGGTCGGCGCGAACGACGTGACCCACCGGATGCCGCCGACACGCTCGGTGCGCCATCTGTCGGCGGCGGTGCGGCGGCTGCGCACGGCGGGAGCCGAGGTCGTCGTGGGCACCTGCCCGGACCTCGGCACGATCGAGCCGGTCCAGCAGCCGCTGCGGTTGCTGGCCCGGCGGGCCTCGCGTCAGCTGGCGGCGGCGCAGACGATCGGGGCGGTGGAGCAGGGGGGCCGGACCGTGTCGCTGGGCGACCTGCTGGGTCCGGAGTTCGCGGCGAACCCGCGGGAGCTGTTCGGTCCGGACAACTACCACCCCTCCGCGGAGGGGTACGCGACGGCGGCGATGGCGGTGCTGCCGACGGTGTGCGCGGCGCTGGGCCTGTGGCCGGCCGAGGAGGAGCGTCCGGACGTGTCCCGGAGCGAGGGCTTCCTGCCGGTGGCCCGTGCGGCGGCCGAGGCCGCGTCGCAGGCGGGCACGGAGGTCACGGCGGCACTGCCGACCGGTCCGCGCGGACCGTGGGCCCTGCTCAAGCGGCGCCGGCGGCGCCGGGTCCCGGAGCCCGAGCCGGCCTCTTCCGGCCCGTCCGAGGACTCCCCTCAGTTCGAGGAACTGGGGGGAGTCTGAGGGCGGCCCGGGAGCGAACCCGGCCGCGCGGGGAAAGCGCACAGGGCAAGCACACAGGGAAAGCAAGCGCTTAGAAAATTGCGGTCAGGGTCACACCCCGGTTGGAGTGACCCCGACCGTACGTACGGGTAACTTCCAAGCAGCCCGCCCGTCATCGACCACGCGGCCGCCCGGTCGCCCGACCACCGCCCTCCACGAGCGTTGCGCGCCGCCCTATCGACATGGAGTCGTGATGCCCGAAGCCGTCATCGTCTCGACTGCCCGCTCCCCCATCGGCCGTGCCTTCAAGGGCTCCCTCAAGGACCTGCGCCCCGACGACCTCACCGCCACGATCATCCAGGCGGCGCTCGCGAAGATCCCCGAGCTGGACCCCCGGGACATCGACGACCTGATGCTCGGCTGCGGCCTGCCCGGCGGCGAGCAGGGCAACAACCTCGGCCGGATCGTCGCCGTGCAGATGGGGATGGACCACCTGCCCGGCTGCACCATCACCCGCTACTGCTCCTCGTCGCTCCAGACCTCGCGGATGGCCCTGCACGCGATCAAGGCCGGCGAGGGCGACGTCTTCGTCTCGGCCGGCGTCGAGATGGTCTCCCGGTTCACCAAGGGAAACTCCGACAGCCTGCCGGACACGCACAACCCGCTGTTCGCCGAAGCGGAGGCCCGTACCGCGGCCAGGGCCGAGCAAGGCGGCTCGACCTGGCACGACCCGCGCGAGGACGGCCTGGTCCCGGACGCCTACATCGCGATGGGCCAGACCGCCGAGAACCTGGCCCGCCTCAAGGGCGTCACCCGCCAGGACATGGACGAGTTCGGCGTGCGCTCGCAGAACCTCGCCGAGGAGGCCATCAAGAACGGCTTCTGGGAGCGGGAGATCACCCCGGTGACGCTGCCCGACGGCACCGTGATCGGCAAGGACGACGGCCCGCGCCCCGGCGTGACCATGGAGGGCGTGGCCGGCCTCAAGCCCGTCTTCCGCCCGGACGGCCTGGTCACCGCCGGCAACTGCTGCCCGCTCAACGACGGCGCCGCCGCGGTCGTCATCATGTCCGACACCAAGGCCCGCGAGCTGGGCCTCACCCCGCTCGCCCGGATCGTCTCCACCGGCGTCTCCGCCCTGTCCCCGGAGATCATGGGCCTGGGTCCGGTCGAGGCGTCCCGGCAGGCCTTGAAGCGGGCCGGGCTGACCGTCGGCGACGTCGACCTGGTCGAGATCAACGAGGCCTTCGCCGCCCAGGTGATCCCCTCCTACCGCGACCTCGGCATCGACCTGGACAGGCTGAACGTCAACGGCGGCGCGATCGCGGTGGGCCACCCCTTCGGCATGACCGGCGCGCGCATCACCGGCACGCTCGTCAACTCCCTCCAGTTCCACGACAAGCAGTTCGGGCTGGAGACGATGTGCGTGGGCGGCGGACAGGGCATGGCGATGGTCGTCGAACGCCTCAGCTGACACACCGCCTCACCATGGCCACTTGAGAGACCGTCAGTGGCCGCTTTACCACCCGCTGTGACCGAATGGCCCGGAATCCAAGAAACCCCTTGGTTCCGGGCCGTTTTGTGATCCAATCTCCCTCAGGATGTGACCTATCTCCCTCGGCAGAGAGGTTTACGCAGGTCAGCGCTTTACTCCAGAGGGCTCCAGGGCCGCATCGGACCGCAATTCTGTCCGTTTCGTGACATTACGCACTGACACTTGGATAGTCCGCCCTTCAAGCTGATGTAGGAAGTCGGGGGTCGACCTTGAACCCGGGAGTACGTCAGTGAGCGCCATGCCGATCGCCTTGCTGCTCACCACGGCCGCCACCGGCGCCGTGGGCGTCGCCGTCCTGCGCGTCTTGTGGGTGCTGCGCCGCCAGCTCGCGGCCCTGCACACGCAGCTCGCGGAGAACCACGCCGCCACCGCGCGCGCACTGGTGCCCGCCGCCCGCGGCCACGCGGACGCGGAGCAGATACGTGCCGCCGTGGTGCAGGCGCTCTCCGAGGAGCGGGAGCGGGAGCTGGCCGAGGCGCGCGCCTTCTGGGCCGCCCAGGAGGCCCGCGACGCCACCGACGCGCCCTCCCTGCTCGGGCTCCCCGACAGCGACCTGTTCCTGCCCCGGCAGACCGACTTCACCGGGCTTGACAACCTGGAGCCGGTGGCCGAGCCCGCCCCGGAGGCCGACGAGCTCTCCGGCAAGGACTGCGTCCAGGGCGGCACGTCCGGCGAGTCCCCGGAGCTGGCCGCGGCCCGTCGCCGTCACCCCTCGCACCCGGACTTCACCCCGCACTCGTCGCCCGTGGGGGGCGACCACGAACAGACGCTCGCCACGCTGGAGGACCTGGCCGAGTCCCGCGTGGAACTGGCCGACGTCCGCCCGGGCCCGCTGGGCACCCTCGACGTCTACGTCTTCGCCGACGGTACGACCCTGTGCATGACCCCGGGACACCGCGAGACCGCGGAACGCCTGGCCGACGCCCTGCGCGCGGGCGAGACCCCGGTACTGCTCGGCGGTTCGGGCGTCTCCGGCGCCTACACGCTCACCTTCACCTGCGGTGCCGAGCAGGTGTACATCCTGGCGGACCGGGTCATCGCGTCGCTGTAGCGGGGGCCGCCGGCTCCCACTCGCGTCAGCGCCCCGTCCGCCCCTGAACAGGCGCGCAGCTCAGACCCCGGCGCGCTTCAGCGCCTCCTGCACCAGACGTACGGCCTCCTCGACCTCGTCCTCGCTCTTCAGTACGAGCGCCAGATCGTGCCCGGCGACCGTGACCTGGTCCGCCGCCGCGAACATCCCCGCGTCAGGCATCTCCCGCGGCTCGCACCCGGGGCATTCGGCGAGCTGGGCCCGCCGGGCGAACTCCCTGGCCAGCGCGAGTGCCTCCGCTGCGCCCGCCCGTTGCAGCCGGCTCTGCGGCGCCGCCCTGAGGCGGTCGGCGAAGTGATCCACTGCCCGGGTCAGAGATGTCGTGTCAACCACGCCGCGAGACTACGCGTCGCGGCACGACTGTTGCCAATACGCGAACCCTCAGGCACGGTGACGTGAAGGACCGGCTTCGAGTGCGTCCGGAGGCGCCGATGTCCCAAGTCTTCTCCGAAGAGACCCATCGCAATCTGCTCGCCCGCATCCCCCACTGCACCGGTCGTGATATCTCCGACTGGCTGCGCACCGTCGAAGAAGGCCCCGCGCTCCGCTTCGAGGAGAAGGTCAGCTGGCTCCGCCACGAGCACGACCTCGCGTACGGCCACGCCAAGGCGCTCATCCACGAGTACGACCTGAGGAGGGCCGCGCGCAAGCTGCTCTAGGCGTGCAGCGCAGCGCAGTGCAGTGCCGACGCCGCCGGACGGACACGGCGCCGGAACGACGAAGGGCCCCGGGAAGACCCGGGGCCCTTGCGTGCGTCGCGTTCGTCCGGCGCGAGGTGCGCTGGGGACTAGTCGCTCTGGTTGAGGATCGCGATGAGACGCAGGAACTCCATGTAGATCCACACCAGCGTCAGCGTGAGGCCGAAGGCCGCGAGCCAGGCCTCCTCGCGCGGCGCGCCGTAGGCGATGCCGTCCTCGACCTGCTTGAAGTCCAGGGCCAGGAAGCAGGCGCCGAGGATGATGCCGATGACACCGAAGAGGATGCCGAGCGGGCCGCTGCGGAAGCCGAGGCCGTCACCGCCGCCGAACACCGCGAACAGCATGTTGACGGCCATGAGGAGCACGAAGCCGAGCGCCGCCGCCATCACGAACCCGTAGAACCGGCGGGTGACGCGGATCCAGCCCGCCTTGTACGCCAGCAGGACGCCGACGAAGACGGCCATCGTGCCGAGCACGGCCTGCATGGCGGCGCCACTGGCGATGTGGGTGTCCACGATGTTGGAGACGACGCCGAGGAACACGCCCTCGACCGCGGCGTAGGTCAGGATCAGCGCGGGTGAGGCCTTGCGCTTGAACGACTGCACCAGGGCCAGGACCATGCCGATCACCATGGCGCCGATACCGATCCCGTAGGAACGGTTGATGTTGGCGCTGTCGACCGGCAGCAGCGCCCAGGCGAGCGCGGCCGTCACGACCAGGGTGCCGAGTGTGGACGCGGTGCGCAGGACGACGTCGTCCATCGTCATCCGGCCGGTGGTGGCCGGGGCCTGCGGCGGCGCGCCCTGCTGAAGGTCTTGCTGAGCGTAAGGGTTCTGCGCGTAGGGGTTGCCGCTCGGCTGGGCGTACGGGTTGCCCTGCGCGTACGGATTGCCCTGCGTGCCGACAGCGGGACCCCCGGCCTGCGGCGCGGCGTTGAAGCCCGCGTAGCCGTTGTCGCGGCTGAACCCCCGTCGCGAGAAGACCGGGTTTCTGCTCCTCATCTCACTCCTCCATGGCCGCACGGCGCGGCCTTGGCCTCAAGAGTAATGGAAAGGCAAAGGGCTGACCCTAGTACCTCGGAAGGATCTTTCCCTCGCCATGCTGCGGAACACGCTACGTCGCCGCATGATTCCCGGCCAGGGAGGGCCCCCTTCATGACCGACCCGGAACACGTCCGGAACCGGCCGGAGACCACCCGGTTGCCCGTCAGCCGATCGGGAACCCGGTGTAGCCCTCGGCGAGGTCGGTCTCGGCGGCCCGGCAGGAGCCGATCCGGTCCAGCCGGGCCAGTTGCAGCCGTCCCTCGAAGGCGGTGGCGTCCGGATCGCGGTGCAGCATCGTCGTCATGTCGTAGCTGAAGCGCTCGGCCTGCCAGACGCGCCGCAGGCAGGTCTCCGAGTAGGCGTCGAGGAGTTCGGCGGAGCCCGTCTCCTTCTCGTGGACGAGCGCCCGCGCGAAGGTGACGACGTCGCCGACGGCGAGGTTCAGCCCCTTGGCCCCGGTCGGCGGCACGATGTGGGCGGCGTCACCGGCCAGGAACAGACGGCCGTGGCGCATGGGTTCGTGGACGTAGGAGCGCATCGGGGTGACCGACTTCTGGGTGATCGGGCCGCGGTGCATGGCCCAGTCGTCGGCGGTCTCCAGCCGCCGTTCGAGTTCGTCCCAGATCTCCTCGTCGCTCCAGGCCCCGGCGTCGGTGTCCGCGGGCACCTGGAGGTAGAGGCGGGAGACGGACGGGGAGCGCATGGACAGCAGGGCGAACCCGCGGTCGTGGCGGGCGTAGACCAGTTCGTCGTGCGAGGGCGCCACGTCGGCGAGGATGCCGAGCCAGCCGAAGGGGTACGTCCGCTCGAACACCCGGGAGAGCGAGGCGGGGACGGCCGTGCGGGCCACGCCCCAGAAGCCGTCGCACCCGACGACGTAGTCGCACTCGAGGACGTCCCCGCGCCCCTGGTGGCGGAACCGGATGGAGGGGCGGTCGCTCTCCGCCCCCTCCACGGCCAGCGCCTCCGCCTCGAACAGGAGCGGGCCGCCCTCCTCGAGCTGCAGGACGATGAGGTCCTTGCAGACCTCGGTCTGGGCGTAGACCATCACCGACCGCCCACCGGTGAGCGCGGGGAAGTCGACGCGGTGCCGGCGCCGGTCGAAGCGCAGCTCGATCCCGTCGTGCCGCAGCCCCTCGCGGTCCATCCGCTCCCCCGCCCCTGCCGCGCGCAGCACGTCCACGGTGCCCTGCTCCAGGATCCCGGCCCGCTGCCGGTGCTCGACGTAGGCGCGGTCGCGGCTCTCCAGGACGACCGAGTCGATCCCGGCGTTGTGGAGCAGCCGGGCGAGGAGCAGGCCGGCCGGTCCGGCTCCAATGATGCCGACGGTGGTGCGCATCGGTCGTTCCCTTCGGATGGGCGTCGTCGCCTGGATGGATGACGGAGTCGATGACTGGACGGGCGACTGAACATCCCCGTGTGTTCGTCTGGTGAAATTTGTTTCACTGTGATGTGTCCTGAGTTTCCGTCCGGACCCATCCGATGTCAATGGTTGCCGTCGTCAACGGGGGGCGTGTCAATGAGTGCCCGCATCGACGGGGTGTCGCGGGTATGGAAGCGCGCCGCCGCGCATGAGGTGAAGTGAGAGCGCGCGGGCCCCGGGTGCGGGGAGGCCCGCTCGGACCCGCCCTCCTGCCGCGGGGCACGGCCCGTTGGCCGGACCGTGTGCGGCGTGGTGGTGCCCGGAGCCGGACTTGAACCGGCACGCCCGCGAAGGGGCAGCGAGGTTTAAGCTCGCCGTGTCTGCTTTCCACCATCCGGGCAGGCCATGGGCTCCGCGCTGCGGCTCCGACCCTATCGGGACGCCTTCCCCGAACAGCGGGCGGGTGGACTCATGTTGTCTTATTTTATTGGTAACTGAGGGAGCATCAGCACGCGGGGGTGGCCATCGGCACTTGCCAACAGCCTTCCGGGCGAGTGCCGGGCGCGCACGTGGAATGACGGAATTTCACCGTCCGAACCAGGGGGCTCCACCTGTTCTCGACGAACCGGCCCGGAGGACACGTCTCGGGGACGGCCTCCTCCCCGGGTATCAGGGACGGTCCTCATCCCCAGGTATGACGTGCCCGGCCCCGGTCCGACCCCAGTCGGCCCCCGGAACGGGAACAGCGGCTGACTGCACGGGCCCGATCGGCCGCGACGATGGTCTACATCCCGCGAACATCGTCGTCCCGTCAGGAGCACCCACCCGTGACCACCTCCTCCATCGCCGGCCGGACCACCGCCGTGGCCGCGCGTGCCACGGATCTGTCGAAGATCTACGGACAGGGCGAGACCCAGGTGGTCGCCCTCGACCGGGTCTCCGTCGACTTCCGCCAGGCCGAGTTCACCGCGATCATGGGCCCCTCCGGGTCCGGCAAGTCCACGCTGATGCACTGCGTGGCGGGCCTGGACACGTTCTCCTCCGGTTCGGTGCGCATCGGCGACACCGAGCTGGGTTCGCTGAAGGACAAGCAGCTCACCAGGTTGCGCCGGGACAAGATCGGCTTCATCTTCCAGGCGTTCAACCTGCTGCCGACGCTCACGGCCCTGGAGAACATCACCCTTCCGATGGACATCGCCGGCCGCAAACCGGACCGGCAGTGGCTCGACTCCGTGATCGCGATGGTCGGGCTCGCCGACCGGCTGGGCCACCGGCCCTCCCAGTTGTCCGGCGGTCAGCAGCAGCGCGTCGCCGTCGCCCGGGCGCTGGCCGCCAAGCCGGAGATCATCTTCGGTGACGAGCCCACCGGAAACCTCGACTCGCGCGCCGGGGCCGAGGTGCTCGGCTTCCTGCGCAACTCCGTGCGCGAGCTGGGCCAGACGGTGGTCATGGTGACCCACGACCCGGTGGCTGCGGCGTACGCGGAAAGGGTGGTGTTCCTCGCGGACGGGCGGATCGTGGACGAGGTGTACGAGCCCACGGCGGACGCGGTCCTCGACCTCATGCGGCGTCTTCCCGGGGGGAACCTCCGGACCCCCGAGTCCGACGGCAAGAGCTGCGTCGGCTGACCTCCCGCCGCCTCCCACCCCCCTCGCCACCCCCTCGTACACCCTGGACTGAGACGAACCCATGTTCCGCACAGCCTTGCGCAACGTACTCGCGCACAAGGCCCGGCTCCTCATGACCGTGCTCGCCGTGATGCTCGGCGTCGCCTTCGTGTCGGGGACCCTGGTCTTCACCAACACCATCTCGGACGCGTTCCAGAAGAGTTCCGCCAAGGGCTTCGACCATGTCGACGTGGCCGTGCGGCCCAAGTTCCAGCAGAGCAAGGGCGACCGGGTCGGCAAGCGGCCCGAGCTGACCCAGGCGCTGCTGGACGAGAGCGCCCGCGTCCCCGGCGCCGGCTCCGCCATCGGCGTCGTGCACGGCTTCACCGCGATCGCCGACAAGGACGGCAAGCTGATCGGCGGCGGCTTCCAGTCGCAGGGCGGGAACTACTGGGGCGCGAACGACGCCCGCTACCCGCTGAAGTCCGGCGTCGCCCCGCACGGCGAGGGCCAGGTCCTCATCGACTCCGAGACCGCCCGGCGCGCCGGGTACAAGGTCGGCGACCCCATCCGCATCTCCGTCGACGGCCCCGTCCTGACGCCCACCGTCAGCGGCGTCTTCACCACCGACGACGGCAACGTCGCCGCCGGCGGCAGCCTCGCCCTGTTCGACACGGCGACCGCCCAGAAGCTGTTCGGCAAGCCGGGCACGTACGACGAGATCGACGTGCGGGCGAAGGCGGGCACCAGCCAGGCGGCGCTGAAGGCGCAGCTGGACCGGGTGCTGCCGAAGGGGACGACCGAGACGACCACCGCCAGGCAGCTCGCCGACGACCAGGCGCGGATGATCTCGGACTCGATGAGCGGACTGCGTCAAAGCCTGCTGGTCTTCGCCGGCATCGCGCTGTTCGTCGGTACGTTCATCATCGCCAACACCTTCACCATGCTCGTCGCCCAGCGCACCAAGGAGCTGGCGCTGCTGCGCGCGGTCGGCGCCTCCCGCCGGCAGGTCACCCGGTCCGTGCTGATCGAGGCGTTGCTGGTGGGCGCGGTGGCCGCCGTGACCGGTCTGGTCGCGGGCATCGGCATCGGCGCCGGACTCAAGTCCCTGCTGGGCTCGATGGGCGCCACCGTGCCCGACGGGCCGCTGGTCGTCACGCCCGGCACCGTGGCCGCCGCCCTCGCGGTCGGCGTCCTCGTGACCATGCTGGCCGCGTGGCTGCCCGGCCGCCGGGCCGCCAAGATCCCGCCGGTGGCGGCGATGAGCAGCCTGCACGCGCAGGCGACCACCAAGTCGCTGGTGCTGCGCAACACCATCGGTGCCCTGTTCTCGGCCGCCGGTGTCGCCGTGGTCCTGGTGGCCACGGCGATGGACGACATCGAGGCCGCCCAGGCGCCCATGGGTCTCGGCGCGGTGCTGCTGATCATCGGCGTGTTCATCCTGACCCCGCTGCTGTCCCGTCCGCTGATCGCCGCCGCGGCCCCCGTCCTGCGCGCCTTCGGCGTCTCCGGCAAGCTGGCCCGGCAGAACTCGGTGCGCAACCCGCGCCGTACGGCGGCCACCGCGTCCGCGCTGATGATCGGCCTGACCCTCATCACCGGCATGACGGTGATGGCGGGCAGCCTCCAGCACGCGATCGACAAGATGGCCTCGTCCGCGATCCGCGCCGACTACGTGGTGTCGATGGCGAACGGCAACTTCCTCTCCCCGGACGTCGACAGGAAGCTGCGTGCCGCAGAGGGCGTGACGGCCACCAGCCCGCTGCGCAACGCGCCCTCCCGCATCGACGGCCGGACCGAGTTCCTGACCGGGGTGAACGGCGAGTCGATCGGCGAGCTGACCGATCTCCGCGTCGACGACGGCTCCTTCACGGTCGGTGGCACGAAGGTCGTCGTGGACGCCAAGACCGCCACGTCGCACGACTGGAAGGCCGGTTCGGTCTTCACCGCCGCCTTCGAGGACGGCAAGAAGCAGCGCCTGACCGTCGCCGGGGTCTACGAGGGCAACGAGATGATCCGCGGGATCATGCTCGACAACGCCACCCTCGCGCCGCACCAGCCCGACCCGACCGACATGCAGGTCATGGTCAAGACCGCCGACGGCGCGTCCGACGCGACCAAGGACCGGCTGGTGAAGGCCCTCGGCACCAACCCGGCGATCAAGGTTCAGGACAAGAAGGACATCTCCAACGGCATCGCGCAGATGTTCACCCTGATGCTGAACCTGCTCTACGGCCTGCTCGCCATGGCGGTGATCGTCGCGGTCCTCGGCGTCATCAACACCCTGGCGATGTCGGTGTTCGAGCGCTCCCAGGAGATCGGCATGCTCCGCGCGATCGGCCTGGACCGCAAGGGAATCAAGAGGATGGTCCGCCTGGAGTCCCTGGTGATCTCCCTGTTCGGCGGCGTCCTCGGCATCGGGCTCGGCGTGTTCTTCGGCTGGGCGGCCGGTGAGCTGCTGGGCTCCAGTCTGTCGACGTACGAACTGGTCCTGCCCTGGTCGCGGCTGACCGTCTTCCTGCTTCTCGCGGCGACGGTCGGCGTGCTGGCGGCGCTGTGGCCGGCCCGGCGCGCGGCACGGCTGAACATGCTCCAGGCCATCAAATCGGAGTAGCGGCGACTCTGTGCCGAAGGGGCGCCTTCCATGGCGGAAGGGGCCCCATCGGCGTGTGCGCTAGAGCCGGTGAACCTTTCCGGTCGCAGCACTAGGCGGCGGGCGCCCCCCAGGTACGGGCCCGCAGTGGCATACCCGAGTCACCGGATCCGGGGGTCCGCACGGCCAGCACCTGGTTGACGCCGATGCGGTTGCGTTCGAAGGCGAGCGCGGAGGCCGCCATGTACAGGCGCCAGACGCGGGCGCGGCCCGGGCTGGTGAGCCGCGTTGCCCGGACCCAGTCCGCCTCCAGGTTGGCCACCCAGCGGCGCAGGGTGAGCGCGTAGTGCTCGCGGATCGACTCCACGTCGCGCACCTCGAAGCCGGCCCGCTCCAGCTGGGTGACGGTGGTGCCGACGGGTGCGAGCTCGCCGTCCGGGAAGACGTAGGCGTCGATGAAGTCGTCCACGTGGTACGACGATTCGTCCCGCTGCGGGCGGCGGCCGATCTGGTGGTTGAGCAGCCGTCCGCCGGGCTTCAGCAGGGCGTGCAGCTCACGCGCGTAATCCAGGTAGCGAGCGGCGCCGACGTGTTCGGCCATGCCGATGGAGGAGATCGCGTCGTAGGGGCCGTCCCGCACGTCCCGGTAGTCCTGGACGCGGATCTCCACCCGGTCGGTGAGCCCCTCGTCGGCGACGCGCTTGCGGGCGTACGCCGCCTGTTCCTGGGACAGGGTGACGCCGACGACGCCCACGCCGTGCTCGCGGGCCGCGTGGACGGCCATCGATCCCCAGCCGCAACCGACGTCGAGGAGGCGCTGACCGGGCCTCAGGTCCAGCTTGCGCGAGATGAGTTCGAGTTTGTCGTGCTGGGCCTGTTCGAGGGTGGCGAGGGGTTCGGGGGCCGGCCAGTAGGCGCAGGAGTACACCATGGAGGGGCCGAGGACGAGCTCGTAGAAGTCGTTGCCGACGTCGTAGTGGTGGCTGATGGCGCTCTTGTCGCTGCGCCGGGTGTGCAGGTGGCCGCGGCGCCTGCGGGCCTCCTCGCGGGGCGGGGCGGGCGGCAGCGGCGGGCCGGCCAGCTTCACCAGGCCGCGGACGGCGGCGCGGGCCTGCGGGTCGCGCAGCGTCGCGGTGAGGCCGCGGGCGTCCTCGCCCCGCTCCCAGATCAGGCCCGAGAGCCGTTCCAGAGCGGCGTAGAGGTCGCCCTCGACGGTCAGGTCGCCGGCCACCCAGGCACGGGCCAGGCCCAGTTCGCCCGGCTTGAACAGCAGCCGGCGCAGGGCCCGGCGATTGCGTACGACGAGCATCGGTGCGTCCGGCGGCCCCGCCTCGGAGCCGTCCCAGGCGCGAATGCGCAGGGGAAGCGGGGACCCCAGCAGCTGTTCGAGGAGTCGTGTGAGCCGCAGCGCGGCATCGGGCATGGTGCACACCTCCATGACGACGAACGCCGGAATGTCATCCACCACGTAAACACCGGGACGCGTCGAACGCAGTCCCGCAACGTAGTTACGACTGGGCAAATACCACCGTTCCACCGCAACGGCTCTGGGTCACGCCGGGCGGAACGCCGAAGGACCTCCCGCACCACGGATGGCGGGAGGTCCTTCGGTTCGTTCGTCGGACCGGGAGGCCCGGAGGCCTGAAGGTCTGGAGACCTGAAGGTCAGGAGGCCTTGGCCTTCTCCTCGGTCTCGCTCGCGGCGGGCACCGGCGCGGGCTTGGCGGCCTCGTAGAACTCCTCGCGGGGGTTCTCCATGGCGCCGAGGGAGACGACCTCGCGCTTGAGGAACATGCCGAGGGTCCAGTCGGCGAAGATGCGGATCTTGCGGTTCCAGGTCGGCATGGCCATGCCGTGGTAGCCGCGGTGCATGTACCAGGCGAGGCGTCCCTTGAGCTTGATCTTCATCTTGCCCATGACGATCATCGCGACGCCCTTGTGCAGGCCGAGACCCGCGACCGCGCCCTTGTTGGCGTGCTCGTAGTCCCCCTGCGGGAAGCCCCGCATCTGGGAGATCACGTTGTCGCCGAGGACCTTGGCCTGGCGCAGCGCGTGCTGGGCGTTCGGCGGGCACCAGGCGTTCTCGTTGCCCGCCCGGCGGCCGACGAGGTCGGGCACCTGCGCGTTGTCACCGGCGGCCCAGATGTAGTCCGTGCCCTGCACCTGGAGGGTGGGCGCGCAGTCGACGTGGCCGCGCGGGCCGAGCGGCAGGCCGAAGCGGGCCAGCGCCGGGTTGGGCTTGACGCCCGCGGTCCACACGATCGTGTTGGAGTCGACCTCGAGGCCGTTCTTGAGCACCACGTGGCCGTCGACGCAGGACTCCATGGAGGTGGAGAGGTAGACCTCCACACCGCGGCCCTCGAGGTGCTCCTTGCCGTACTGGCCGAGCTTCGGGCCGACCTCGGGGAGGATCTTGTCGGCGGCGTCGACGAGGACGAAGCGCATGTCCTCGCGGGACACGTTGTTGTAGTACTTGGCCGCGTCCCGGGCCATGTCCTCGACCTCACCGATGGTCTCGGCGCCGGCGAAGCCACCGCCGATGAAGACGAAGGTGAGCGCCTTGCGGCGGATCTCCTCGTCCGTGGTGGAGTCGGCCTTGTCGAGCTGCTCCAGGACGTGGTTGCGCAGGCCGATGGACTCCTCGATGCCCTTCATGCCGATGCCCTGCTCGGCAAGGCCCGGGATCGGGAAGGTGCGGGACACCGCGCCCATCGCGATGACGAGGTAGTCGAAGGGCAGCTCGTACGCCTCGCCGACCAGCGGGGCGATCGTCGCGACCTTCCGGTCCTGGTCGATGGTGGTGACCCGGCCGGTGAGGACCTCCGCCTTGGGCAGCACGCGTCGCAGCGGGACGACGACGTGCCGGGGGGAGATGCTGCCGGCTGCGGCTTCGGGGAGGAAGGGCTGGTAGGTCATGTACGAACGGGGGTCGACGACCGTGACGGTCGCCTCTCCGTAGCGCATCTTCTTGAGGATGCGCCGAGCTGCGTACAGGCCTACGTACCCACCGCCTACTACGAGGATCCTGGGACGCTCCGTGGTGCTCATGCCATCGAGTATCCACCTGCCCCAGGGGGGGTGCTCGTGCGCCCCTTCACAAGGTTGGGCAGGCCCTGTGCTAAACTCCGCGACCCCGCTCGCCGGGCCCTGGCGGCGGCAGGCGGCCGCCGTCCGGTTCGGACCGTTGTCAAGGCCGCGTGAGCTGCTGCTCCGACCGAAGAAGGTCCCCCGCGGAGGGACCCTGCGGCCCTTCCGGAACCGCTTCCCGGCGCTCACCCGAGCACGGTTTTCTGCCTGCTGAGACCCCGAAAAGGCCCCCGGAGGCCCTTTCGGCCCTTGACAGGGCCGCATTCCTTGTGAAGAACTTCACGAAGTTTTCCTGGCAGGGCGTCACCGAGAGGTGCCCGGCGGGCCCCCCGCGGTGCGCTCACACGGTATCCGGACTGCTCAACCGGAGGCTACCGGCCAGTAGATCCAGCGCGGAACGCGCCTACGCCACCGACCACGCGATGCCGTCGAGGATGTCGTGTTCGCTGACCACGACCTCCCGTGCGCCGATGCGTTCCATGATCGCCAGCAGGACCAGGGCGCCCGCGCCGATGACGTCGACACGGCCCGGGTGCATGGAGGGGATCGCCGCGCGCTCGGCGTGCGTGGAGTGCAGCAGGCGGTCGCTGATCTCGCGGACGCGCTCGCGGGAGACACGGGAGTGGTGGATGGCCGCCGAGTCGTACGCGGGCAGCTCCTGCGCGATCGCCGACACCGTCGTCACCGAGCCGGCCAGGCCCACCAGGGTGTGCGCCTCGCGCAGCGGGACCGTTTCCTCGGCGAGGTCGAGCGCGGCCTCGATGTCGGCCCGTATGGCGGCGATCTGCTCCTCGGTCGGCGGGTCCGTGACCACCCCGTCCCGCACCAGATGACGCTCCGTCATGCGGACGCAGCCCACGTCCACCGAGCGCGCCGCGCGGACGTGGTCGTCGCCCACGACGAACTCCGTCGAGCCGCCGCCGATGTCCACCACCAGGAAGGGCCGGGCGAGGTCCGCACGGCCCGTGAGCTCCTTCGTCGCACCGGTGAAGGAGAACTCCGCCTCCTGGTCACCGGAGATCACCTCGGGCTCGACACCGAGGATGTCCATCACCCCGCGCACGAACTCGTCCCGGTTCTCGGCGTCCCGGGAGGCGGAGGTGGCCACGAAACGCAGCCGCTCGGCGCCGTGCTCCTTGATGGCCTCGGCGTACTCCCGGCAGGCCGCGAAGGTACGCTCCAGCGCCTCGGGGGCGAGCCGGCCGGTGCGGTCCACGCCCTGGCCGAGCCGCACGATGGTCATGCGCCGGTCCAGCTCGAGCAGTTCGCCCGTCGCCGGGTCGGCGTCCGCGACCAGCAGACGGATGGAGTTCGTGCCGCAGTCGACGGCGGCGACCCGGGTCATGCGCGGTCCTCCTCGGTCCCGACGGGCCCGGCGGCGAACCCGCCGTCCTCGGAGGCCCCGTTCTGCCGCCCCTCGCCGGACGGCGGCGCGGCGGGCGTCACGCACGGGCCCTTGCGCCACCACTCGGGCAGCATCGCGATCGCCTCGTCACCGAGCGGGTTCACGCCCGGCCCGGCCGCCAGCGAGTGGGCGACCAGGACGTGCAGGCACTTCACCCGGTCCGGCATGCCGCCCGCGCTGGGGAAGCCCGTCAGCTCCTCGATCTCGTCCCGGCGCCGGATGTAGTCCTCGTGCGCGGTCCGGTACGCGGCCGCCAGTTCCGGGTCGGTGCCCAGCCGCTCCGTCATCTCCTTCATCACGCCGTCGGCCTCCAGCGTGCCGATGGCCGAGGCGGCCCGCGGGCACGTCAGGTAGTACAGCGTGGGGAAGGGCGTGCCGTCGGGCAGCCGCGGGGCCGTCTCCACGACGTCGGGCTGCCCGCAGGGGCAGCGGTGCGCAATCGCGCGCAGCCCGCGCGGCGGCCGCCCGAGCTGCTGCCTGAAGGCCTCGACGTCCGCCTCGGTGGGTTCGGTGCGCTCGGTGGGCGGCGGTGGGGTTTCCATGCCTTGCGTATGTCTCTCTGTCAGTTCACTGGTCGGAGGCGTCGGACTTGTCGACCCCGTCCCAGACGTTGGCGTACCAGGGGCGGCGGGCCGTCCCCCGCTCGGCGCGGGACCGCTCGGCCGGGCCCGGGTCGACCACGACGTAGCCGGTCTCCCCGGGCTTCACGTAGTGCAGCCGCTGCCGGATCTGCTGTTCGGCGTAGGCGTCGTCCTGCCAGCGTGCCTTGAGGTCGCGCAGTTGTTCCACCCGCTGCTGGGCCTGCCGCTTCTCCCGTTGCAGGTCGGCGATGTCGGCGCGCTGGGTGACGTACTGCCGCATCGGGTACGCCAGGGCGACCACCAACGAGCACAGCACCAGCGCGAGCAGCGCCGCGCGGCCGGTGAGGCGGGAGCGGCGGGCCTGGCGGCGGGTCTGCGAACGGTAGACACGGGCCGCGGTCTGCTCACCGAGCAGCCTGAGCCTGGTCGTGGTGGAGAACCGGTCCCGGTCCTTGACGGCCATCGTCCCGCCTCCCGTTCGTGCCCGCGCACACACGTGCGTACGTCCCCGGACACGGTACGGGACCGGGTACGGGGACGTACGTGCGACTGGCGAGGCCTTACGCTTTGCAGCTCAGCCCCCGGGGCGGCTGGGCCCTCGGAACGGCTGAGCCCTCGAAGCGGCTCAGCCCTTGAAGCGCGGGAAGGCCGAGCGGCCGGCGTACACCGCGGCGTCGTCGAGGATCTCCTCGATGCGCAGCAGCTGGTTGTACTTGGCGACGCGCTCGGAGCGGGCCGGGGCGCCGGTCTTGATCTGGCCGCAGTTGGTGGCGACGGCCAGGTCGGCGATCGTGACGTCCTCGGTCTCGCCGGAGCGGTGGGACATCATGCACTTGAAGCCGTTGCGCTGGGCCAGCTCGACGGCGTCCAGGGTCTCGGTGAGCGAACCGATCTGGTTCACCTTCACGAGCAGCGCGTTGGCGGCGCCGTCCTCGATGCCGCGGGCGAGGCGCTCGGGGTTGGTGACGAACAGGTCGTCGCCGACGAGCTGGACCTTGTCGCCGAGCTTGTCGGTGATGACCTTCCAGCCGGCCCAGTCGTCCTCGAACAGCGGGTCCTCGATGGAGACGAGCGGGTAGGCCGCGACGAGCTCCTCGTAGTACTCCGTCATCTCGGCGGCGGAGCGCTCCTTGCCCTCGAAGACGTACTTGCCGTCCTTGTAGAACTCGGAGGCGGCGACGTCGAGCGCGAGGGCGATCTGCTCGCCGGGGGCGTAGCCGGCTTCCTTGATCGCCTCGAGGATGAGGTCCAGGGCCTCGCGGTTGGAGCCGAGGTTCGGAGCGAAGCCGCCCTCGTCGCCGAGGCCGGTGGACAGGCCCTTGCTCTTCAGGACCTTCTTCAGGGTGTGGTAGACCTCGGTGCCCCAGCGCAGGGCCTCGGAGAAGGACTCCGCGCCGATCGGGGCGATCATGAACTCCTGGATGTCCACGTTGGAGTCGGCGTGCGAGCCGCCGTTCAGGATGTTCATCATCGGCACCGGCAGCAGGTGCGCGTTCGGACCGCCGAGGTAGCGGAAGAGGGGGAGGTCCGAGGCCTCGGAGGCGGCGTGGGCGACGGCGAGGGAGACGCCGAGGATGGCGTTGGCGCCCAGCGAGCCCTTGTTGTCGGTGGCGTCCAGGTCGAACATGGCCTGGTCGATCAGACGCTGCTCGGTGGCGTCGTAGCCGACGAGCTCCGGGCCGATCTGCTCGATCACGGCGAGGACGGCCTTCTCGACGCCCTTGCCCTGGTAGCGGTTGGGGTCGCCGTCACGGAGCTCGATGGCCTCGAAGGCACCGGTGGAGGCACCGGAGGGGACGGCGGCACGACCGGTGCTGCCGTCGTCGAGGCCGACCTCGACCTCGACCGTGGGGTTGCCTCGGGAGTCCAGGATTTCCCGGGCTACGACGACGTCGATGGACGGCACGAGCATCTCCTTCTGGGATGTGACGCTGGAAGTGCGGGGCGTGAGCCTTGCGACTAGAGCCTAACCGTCCCGGGGCGGCGACCGGCCGACCGACCGCCTCGTGGACAGAGTGACGGTACACATTGTTCCCACTCGGAACAAAGGAGGAGGGGAAGGTTCGGGAACGGCCGGGCGTGCGGGAGACGAAAAACCCCGCCCCGGCGCGTAGGGGGGAACGCGCCGGGGCGGGGAGCCCTGGAAAGCGCCGAGGGCGGGACGGGCCCTTACTTCAGGTGGAGCTGCTGGCCCGGGTAGATGAGGTCGGCGTCGTCGACGATGTCCTTGTTCAGCTCGAACAGCTTCTTCCAGCCGCCCTGGACGCCGTGCTCGGCGGCGATGGAGCTGAGGGTGTCGCCGGAGACCACCTTGTACTCGCCGTCGCCCTTCTTGACCTTCTCGCCGGTCGGCGTGGTGACGGTCTTGCTCGGGGCCGGACGCGTCGCGGAGCGGTTGGCGGCCTGCTGCTCGGTCGAGCGGGTGGTGGTGCTCTTGGCGGAGCTGCCGCCAGAAGAAGACGAAGAAGGAGACGAGGACGCGGGGGCGCTGCCGGTGTAGGCGGCGCCGGACAGGCCCCTGCCGCAGACCGGCCAGGCGCCCTTGCCCTGGCCCGCGAGGACCTTCTCGGCAACGGCTATCTGCTGCGACTTGGAGGCCAGGTCGGCGCGCGACGCGTAGGCGGTGCCGCCGTACCCGGCCCAGGTGGAGTTGGTGAACTGGAGGCCACCGTAGAAGCCGTTGCCGGTGTTGATGGACCAGTTGCCGCCGGACTCGCACTGGGCGACCGCGTCCCACTCGGAGGCGGTGGCGGCGGAGGCGTCGCCGACCGCCATCAGCGGGGCGGCGACGGCGGCGCCGGCGACACCGGCGAGCGCGATGACACGGGTGGTCTTGGACGTACGACGGTGCTTGCCCTTGCTGGAGAACAGCATGGTGGGATCCCCTCACCGACGCCTGCGAGGTGAGCTGTCGGGTTCGGGCCGGTTGAGTTGCCCGGCCGTGCCTCGTGCGTGAGGCACGGCTCCACCCCTAGCCGCTCCGGTCAACTGCCGGGCGCGGCACTTACCTTGGGTCCCCCGCTCCTGCCCACGGCGCTTGACGCGACGACTGTTCCCGTACGGCCGCTGGCAGGATTCGGCGTTGCGGCAGCCGGGGCTCGCGGTGACGAGCGGTCACGACCGTAGGCACGCGCTCCGCCGAATTCCAAAGACGATCAGGGCTTCTGAGAGTCATCCCACACTTTCACCGAATGGGACATTCAGTGCGAAGTGGGGCGTGAACTCCCGCTGCCTTTAGGGCGTTTCGGTAGGGAGATTCAGGGTCTGACCGGCGGAGATGTAGTTGGGGTCGGACCCGATCGCCCCCCTGTTCGCCGCATACAGCGCATCCCATCCACCCTGGAGGTCAAGGGAGTCGGCGATGGACTCGAGTGAGTCGCCGGCACGGACGGTGTAGGAGTCGGCGACGACGGCGCGCGTGACGCCGCCGCGGGAGGCGTGGCGGCCGGAGGACGCGGCCGCGTGACTGTCGGCCGGGTCCTCGGCGGCACTGCCGCCGCGGTGCCGCCCACCGCCGAGCACCCCGGTGTCGAGCGCCCCGGTGTCGACCAGGGTCGAAGTGCCGCCGACCTGCCCCCAGTTGTCCGTGCCACTCGGCTGCGGCGTGACCGAGGGCGAGGCGTCGGGCGACTGGGACCCGCTTGCGGCGACATCGGGGGACGTGTCGGACTTGGCCGGGTTGCCCTTCTCGGCGGGCGAGGACGGCGAAGGGGAGGACGTGGTGGGGGACGCGGTCGGCGAGCCAGAGGAACCGGAGGAATCAGCCGGACCCGGGTCGGTATCCGGCGAACCGGACGAACCAGTCGAACCCGACGGATCGCTCGACGATGCCTGTGACGAGTCGGACAGACCGAGGTCGTCCGTGAGGGACTTTCCGGACGAGTTGGAGGCTCCGGATGAATTGCCCACACCGGTGTCGACCTTCGCCGCCCCGGACTTCTCGTTGAGCCCGGAGAGCAGCCCGCACGTCGGCCAGGCACCGGGGCCCTTGTCGGCGAGCAGCTTCTTGGCCACGGCTATCTGCTGGGACCGGCTGGCCTGGTCGGCGCTCGAGGCGTAGTCGAGGCCGCCGTACTTCTCCCAGTCGTCCTGCGTCAACTGAAGGCCGCCGTAGTAGCCGTTGCCGGTGTTGGCGCTCCAGGCGCCGCCACTCTCGCACTTGGCCACCTTGTCCCACGCGTTGCCGTCGGCCGCGCTGGCGCCGCCGGCGCCGATCAGCGGGATGGCGATGGCGGATCCGGCCACTCCGGCGGCGACGAGGAGGGCCGGAGCCTGACGGGGCCGACGGTGACGACCGTTCCCGGAGAGCATACGGAGACCTTTCGTGCGACAGCGGTGACCCGCGTGGCGACCGCAGACTCGGCGCCACGCTGATGGGTGAAAGTATCGGCTGACGATCGCTTGTCACAAGTTCATGCCGCACAGATCACGTGAAGATCACACCGTTGAACATGTGTCACCTTCGTGCCCGTCATTGGGTAGGCGTGGAGCGGCGGCAGGCGCCTTTTCCTGCCTTGTCCGGCTTCCCTGTGACTTACCGACCGGGTGTGAACCGCACCGGCAGCGTCCGCAGTCCGCGCATGATGAGCCCGCCGCGCCAGCGCAAGTCGGCTGGATCTGTGTCCAGTTGCAGGTCCGGGAGCCGGGTGAGGAGGGTCGCCAGCGCGGTCTGGCCCTCCAGACGGGCGAGCGGTGCGCCGAGGCAGTAGTGGATGCCGTGTCCGTAGCCGAGGTGTTGATTGTCACGCCGCCCGAGGTCGAGGACGTCGGGGCCGGCGAACCGCTCCGGGTCCCGGTCGGCGGCGGCGAGGACGACGAGGACCGGGTCGCCGGCGGCGATGTCCTGCCCGCCGATGGTGAGCGGCCGGGTGGCGTAGCGCCAGGTGGCCAGCTCCACCGGACCGTCGTAGCGCAGGAGTTCCTCCACTCCCGTCTCCAGCAGGCCGCCGTCCCCCTCGGCGAGGGACCGCTGGAGCCGGTCCCGCTGCTCGGGGTGGGTGAGCAGGGCGTAGGTGCCGTTGCCGATGAGGTTGACGGTGGTCTCGAAACCGGCGAACAGAAGGATGAAGGCCATGGCGGCGGCCTCGTTCTCGGTGAGGTGCTCGCCGTGGTCGGAGGCGCGGATGAGGGCGGAGATGAGGTCCTCACCGGGGGCGGGCTCGGTCGGGAGCGCCTCGCGCTTGCGGTGGATGAGGTCCGCGAGATAGCCGCGCATCTTCTTCACCGAGCGGGCGACCCCGCCGCGCGGGCCCTTGCCGTGGCGGATCATCATGCCCGCCCAGTCCCGGAAGTCGTCCTGGTCCTCGCGGGGAACGCCGAGCAGGTCGCAGATGGCGTAGATGGGCAGCGGGAAGGCGAACTCGTGGATGAGGTCGGCGGTGCCGCGCTCGGCGAACCCGTCGATGAGTCCGTCGGCCAACTCCTGCACACGCGGGGCGAACTCGGCGACGCGGCGCGGGGTGAACGCCTTGCTGACCAGCCGGCGCAGCCGGGTGTGGTCCGGCGGGTCGATGTTCAGCAGGTGGGTCATCAGCTCGGCCTTGCGCTCACCGGGGATGCCGGTCTTGCCCTTGGCGTGCGCGGGCTCGGCGTGATGCGCCGGGTTCTTCGACAGCCGCTGGTCGGCCAGGGCCTCCCGGGCGTCCGCGTACCGGGTGACCAGCCAGGCCTCCACTCCGCTGGGCAGCCGGGTCCTGTGCACGGGGGCGTGCTCGCGGAGCCAGGCATAGGCCGGGTAGGGGTTGCTCGCGAACTCCCAGGTGAACAGGGCGGGTGGCTGGTCGTGCATACGGTTGACCCTAGCGCCGGGGGTTCGGCGCAAGGCTTTCCGCCCCCGCCGTCGCGGCTCCGGCCCTTCCCGTCCCTGGCGGCGATGCCCCCGGATCCCCTGCCGCTCCACCCCCACCCCGCCCGCGCCCTCAGGGCTTCAGTTGCCCTCCGCCTCTACGATCGCGTCCCGGTACGCGCGCGCCGCCGCGCGCAGTGCCGCCTCCGGGTCGACGCCCTCCGCCTCGGCGCGGGCGGCCAGCGCCAGCAGCTCGTACCCGAAGCCCTCCCTCGCCGGGAGGGGGACCTCCAGGCCCGCCGTGCGGACCCGGGAGGCCAGCTTGGCGGCGAGGGCGAGGCCGGGCTGGCCGAGGGGGACGCCCTCGGTCACGGAGGTGCGCCGCTTCTCCTCGGCCTTGGTGCGCAGCCAGTGCTCCTTGACCTCCTCCGGGGTGGTGGCGGTCTCGTCGCCGAAGACGTGCGGGTGGCGGTGGATCAGCTTGGCGACGATGGTGCCGGCCACGTCGTCGATGGAGAACGGCTCCTCGGGGTCCTCCTCGGCGATACGGGCGTGGAAGACCACCTGGAGCAGGACGTCGCCCAGTTCCTCGCGCAGCTCCTCGCGGTCGCCGTCCTCGATCGCCTCGACCAGCTCGTACGCCTCCTCGATGCCGTACTTGGCCAGGCCCTTGTGGGTCTGCCGGGACGACCAGGGGCACTCGGCGCGGATGCGGTCCATGACCTGGACGAGGTCGAGCAGGCGGGCGCCGGGCAGGTCGTAGGAGGCGGGCAGCAACTCCAGCTCCGGCATGTTCACACGGCCGGAGCCGGCCAGACGGGCCAGTCCGTCGGTCAGGGCGGGTTCGCCCTCGCCGGTGGCCACGACGACGACCGTACGGCCGCCGGTGCACGCGTCCACCAGTTCCTCGGCGCTCGGTGCCGACTCGTCCACGGCTATGCCCGCCTCGCGCAGATACGGCAGCTGCGGATGGGCGCCGTCAGCGCACAGCACCCGGTCGGCCGCCCGCAGCGCCTGCCAGGCGGGCCAGGACAGCAGCCCGGGGGCGACCCGGTGGCTGGTGGTGAGCAGGACGATCCGGCCCGGGGCCGCTGCGGAGGTGGTCGCGCTGGTGGTGTTCACGGTCCGAACGTAACGCACACCGGCGACGCCACCCCTGGTTGTCCACAGGCCGGGGGCTGTCCCCCGGCCCGGTTGTCCACAGGCCCGGTCGTCCGGCGTCCGGTCGTCCGGCGTCCGGTCAGGCCGACTGCTTCGCGTCCACCGCCGAGACGTCCCGCAGCCACGGCGTCTTGGCGTTCACGAGGGTGCTCTTCTCGACGTCCCACGTGCCATAGCGCGGGTTGAGGTCGACGTGGAGTTCGGCGGAGGCCTCGGACAGCGCCTTCCAGAAGACCGGCTGGCCGGCGTCGGTGTTCAGATGGGCCGCGAGCTTCTGCGCCTCCAGCTGGAGGCGGAGGTTGTCGTCGAGGCGCCGCGGCGGTACCCCGTACCGCTGGAGCCAGGTGTCCTCGAGCGCCTTGGCGCCGCCCGCCTGCTGTTCGAGACCGGTGCGCAGCTGCTGGATCTCGCGGCGGCTGACGCTGAGGCCGGCGTTCTTGGCGGCGCGGTCCAGCACCCGGTCGAGCACCATCTGGTGCAGCGTGTCCCGGGTGAGGGTGCCAGTCGCGGCGACAGCCTGCTGGTACTGCGCCTCGTCGGCCACCGCGGCACGCTGCGCGTCGCGCACCTCGCTCACCCGGCTCTGCAACTGCCCGAGCGTGATCCGCTGGCCGCCGATCACGGCCGCCGCGCCCGGACGCGCGTCGCTTCCACAGGCGGTGAGCAGGGGGGCCGCCGCGAGGATCGCGGCGGACAGGACGAGCGCGGTGCGACGGCGGCGGTGCAAGGAAACCTCCCGTGGTGGAGATTGTGCGGCGGTGCACAAAGTCTTGCGGTGATCGATATTAGGCAGCGGCCGGGCTCCGGCCAACCCATTCGACCAACGATTCACCACGACTTCGGGCACCGTCGCACCACGTCCCGTCCGAGTGGACGTCGGCCGACACGGAAGCCGGGCGTCACCGCCCGGTCCCGGATCAGCCGGTGATTGCCACCGGGGCGTCCCAGGCGTCGCGGTCGACGGTGAGGGTGTAGCCGCCGCGGGTCTCCTTGCTGTTGACCATGTACTGGTGGGCGCGGCTGTGGTCGGTGAACTGGGTCTTGCCGAAGGGCCAGTCCGTGGTGGTGGTGTCCTTGCCGTCCCACAGGGCGTACCAGAGGTTGCCCGGCAGGTCGGTCTTGTCCGTCGCGGTGGCGATGGCCTTGGCGCTGGAGCTGGTGAAGCCGTAGAAGCCGGCCCGGTACGTCTTGGCGCGCAGTTCCTTGTCGAAGGCGCGGACGTAGGTCAGCACGGCGTTGTTGCACGCCTTGTCGGTGATGTCGTACGGCTCCATGTCGAGGTAGACCGGGCTGCCGGCCTTGATGCCGAGCGCCGCCGACTTGGCCACCGCGTCCTTGGCGTCGCTGGTGCCGAGGGAGGCGGCCGTGGCGGCGGTGAGCCGCTCGGGGTTGGCGCTCTTCTGGCAGGGCGGCTGGGCGCCGACGTACAGCGGGATGAGCTTCCAGCCCATAGAACTGACCGACTTCACCCAGGAGGCGGTGAGGTTGGGCTGGGCGCAGCCGCGGTTCTTGCCGCCGATGTAGACGGCCGCGGCGCCGTAGTAGCCGGTGTTCCAGGCCTTCATGGCGCTCAGCGAGGGCGCCGTGCAGGTGTCGAAGGCACGGCCGGTGAAGGTCTTCTGGGCGGGCCAGGCGGTGGCCGCCATGGAGGTCTGGGCCGCGATCCCGGCGCCGGCGACGACGACGGCCCCGGCCGCCGCCCACGTGATGTACCTGCGCTTCTTCGACTGCCGGTGTTCGGCCATCCCCACCCCTGTTGTCGTGTACGTGCTTGTTGCGCGTGTGCGGAGGCACGCTAACCGACGGAATGTCTCCGGCCCGAAAAGTGATCGCCTCGCAGGGCACAAGAATCACTCAAGACGCAGCAAAAACACGCGTGTTACCTGCGACGGGCGACGGTCCGGCCTGCTCGGGCAGCATAAGGTCCGCTGGCCACTCCTCTGTGGCCCAGCCCGAGAAAGCACCTCACATGCACTTCGCGTCCCGCGCCGCCCATGTCCTCGCCCTGGCCGCTCTTCCCCTGGCCCTGACGGCCTGCGGCTCGTCCGGTTCGACCGGCTCGTCCGGGTCCGCCGGCCACGCGTCCTCCGGGTCCACCCGCGACCCCAACGCCGGTCTGCTCACGGGCACCCAGCTGAAGAAGGCCCTCGCCCCGGCGTCGTTCTTCGCCTCCGGCTTCGCCGTCGACCTGAGCGGGGCCAGGGACTCCGGCGACACCTACACGCCCCCGTCGAACGCCCCGGCGGCCAAGCCGGACTGCACCAAGCTGGGCGGCACCGCCTGGATAGACGTCACCGGGATCACCGGCGTGTCCTTCGCCCAGAACGACTACGTCCGCAAGGACACCTCCGAGGACATCGGCCAGGAGATCGACACCTACCGGGGCACGACGGCGGCGAGCGTCCTCAAGGCCGTGGAGAGGACGGCCACGGACTGCGCGGGCTTCACCGACTCGCAGACCCACACCAAGGTGAAGGTCACCGGCCGCTCCACGCCCGGCCTGGGCGACGGCGCCTACACCCTCACCCTCACCGACCCGTCCTGGGAGAACGGCACGACCCTGGTCGCGGCCCGCGTCGGCACGAACGTCGTCAGCGTCATGTCGACGGACGGCCATGACAACGGGGCGGCGACGGCGAAGAAGCTCACGCTCCGGATCGTCGGCGCCCTGCGCAAGGAGTCCTGAGCCCGCGCGCTCCCCTGCGCCCCTCGCCCCTTCCCGCCACCCGGCCCGTCGTCCACAAGCGGCCTCCACACCCCCCGCCGTGGCCTAACCTTGCCCTGCGACGACTCCGTCCCCGAGTGGCGGAGCGCTTGGGGGTGGAGATGGACAAGCGGCTGGAGGCCGGCTGGTTCCAGCGGATCGCCTGGTCCGTCCTGGTCTGGGGCTCGCTGGGCCTGCTGGTGTGGGTGCCGTTCCTGTACGTGGCGATCCGCCGCGGACGCGGATCGGACTGGGGCGCCTTCGCCGCGTTCGTCCTGTACGAGTGCGCCGTGATGCCGGGACTGTCCCTCGTGCCCGACGACAGCGACGCCGCCGCGGTGCTCGGCGCCGTGATCATCCTGTGCCTGCTGATGGCGACGTGGATGCTGCTGTTCGCCGTGTTCGACCGGCGAATACCGCAAGCGGCGGCAGCGGCCGGGTACGGGGCGGCCCCTTCCTCACCCACGGTGCCGCAGGGCACGTACGGCTACCCCTACGGGCGTTGAGCCGCACCGCGTACGGGCGTTGAGCCGCAGCCCCGAACGGACGCCGAACCACATCCCGTGCGCGCGCTGAACCGCACCGGTCAGCCGTGCACCTGACCCAGCCACTGCAGGGTGCGCTGGATCTCGACCGGGAAGGGGTGCACGGGTCCGTGCCGCCGCTCCGCGTCGTGGAGCAGGCGCAGCAGGGTGTCGTGGGCGGCGGTCGGGTCGCCCAGGGCGAGCAGCAGGTGCCCGATGCGGCGGCGGATCTCGAGGGGCAGGTCGGGGTCGGCGGCCGTGTACGGGTTCTCCGCGAACCGGTTCTCGAAGTAGGGCAGCAGGGCCCGGTACTCGGTGAGCGCCGCGGCCGGCTCGCCGAGTTGTTCGAGGCACTGCGCCGCGTCGTAGCGGAACCGGAGGGACTGCGGGTCGGCGGCGCCCGCCTCGGTGGCCCGTTCGTCGGCGAGGCGTCGCAGTTCGGGCAGGGCGCGCCGGTACTGGCCGTCGTCCATCAGCGTGGCCGCGTACTGCTTGCGCAGGGTGCGCACCACCGGGGAGTGCTCGCCGTGCTGGGCGGCGGCGGCCGGGAGGATCGCGCCGAGGATGTCGACGGCCTGGGTGATGCGGCCCTCGCCGAGCAGCCGCTTGACCTCGTCGACGGCGGTGGCGACATCGTGGTGGCCGCCGGTCCTGGCGGTGGGCGGTTCGGGGCGCGGCGCGGGGATGACGGCGCGGTCGGGCCAGGGGGCGTGCGGGCGCAGGAAGGGGCGGGTCGGATCGAGGGGTCCGCCGGTGTGCGGGCCGCGCGGGGGCAGCAGCGGCAGCAGGTCCTCGTACACCGCCTGGGCACTGGCCGGGCGGTGCTGGGGGTCCTTGGCGAGCAGCCGCAGCACGAGGGATTCGAGGGCGTCGGGGATCTCGGGGCGCAGCCGGCGCACGGGCACCGGCGGCTCGTAGAGGTGGCGGTGCAGCACGCCGACCGCGGTGGACGCGGCGAACGGGACATCGCCGCTGAGGAGTTCGTGCAGCACCACGCCGAGCGCGTACAGGTCGGTGTACGGGCCGACGGCGCCGCCCATGGCCTGTTCGGGGGCCATGTAGGCAGGGCTGCCGATGGGTGATCCTGTGCGGGTGAGGCGGGTGGTCTCGGCGTTGAGGACGGAGGCGACGCCGAGGTCGAGGACGGTGACGGTGCCGTCCGGCTTCACCATCACGTTCCGCGGTTTGAGGTCGCGGTGGACGATCGGTACGGCGTGCACGGCGGACAGTACGGCGCACAGCTGGGCGGCGACGGCGACCGCCCACTGCCAGGGGTACGGCTCGTGTTCGGCGAGGTGGTCGGCGAGGTCGGCGCCGTCGACGTACTGCATGACGAGGTAGAGGTTCTCGTCCTCGCTGCCCGCGTCGTGCACGGTGACCAGGCCGGGGTGGTCGACCTGCGCGGTGACGCGGCACTCGCGGACGAAGCGGCGGCGCAGCTCGGCGGCGTCCTGGCTGCGGGGGCCCGCGACCTTGTCGGGGCGCAGCAGCTTGACGGCGACCCGGCGGTCGAGCCGCTGGTCGTAGGCCGTCCAGACCTGGCCCATGCCGCCTTGCCCGATGAGCGTGGACAGTTCGTAGCGTCCGGCGACGACGCGTGCGGTCACCGGTCGTCCCCCGCGCCCCAGCTCGTGGTGAACCCGGCGTCCCCGGTACCCGGGGTCCCACCCGGTCCGGACCGCCCACCATGGCCGGACCGCCCACCATGGCCGGACTGGCCGCCATGGCCGGGGCCGTTGTCCTGGCCGCGCAGGAAGTCGCTCAACTCGTCCAGTTCGGCGCGGACCTGGTCGATCCGGGCGGGCGCGGGACGCTGCGGCTGCTGGGGCACCGCGTTGGGGGCGTGCGCCGGGTTCGGCGCGGGTGGGAAGGAGGCGGGCCGCGGCGGGGAGTAAGGCCCCGGCTGCGGCGGGGAGTAGGGCGCGGGCTGCGGCCGGCCGTACGGGGTGGGCGGCGGACCGTAGCTCTGCGGGGCGGGGGACGGCGGGTAGCCGTACACCACGGTGGCGGCCGTGGCACTGGGGGCGACCCGACCCGCCAGGAGGGCCTCGTGGTGGCGGAGGTCCCGGTACAGGAAGTAGCCGACGCTGCCGAACGCGGACAGCAGGAGCAGCGCCACACCGACGTCGCCGCGCCAGGTCTCCAGGTCGCCCTCCTCGCCGGTGCCGTCGACGCCGAGGAACACGCACCCCACGAACAGGAGGACGAGCGACAGCGCGAACAGGACCCAGTCGCGCCGGGCCCGGGTCATGCAGGCGACGCGCAGCATGGTGCCCCAGGCCAGGAAGCCGAGGCTCAGCACCGAGAGGGCCACGAACAGCACCCTGAGCCCGACCACCAGCGCGGTCGAGGGGCGCGGAGGCTGCGGCGGCGCGTAGCCGGGGCCGTGCATGACTGCTCCTAGTGCCGAGGCCCTGGCAGGGCTCCTGCGGGGACGGTGCGGACGGTGCGGAACCAAGGGTGTTCCGAGCGTGTTCCGAGGGTATCGGTCAACCCGGAGAACCGGCTTGGGATGTACCGAACCGTTGCCGTCTCCCTTTCCCGCCGCACCGCCCAGCCCCGTCCCGCCGCGCCGCCCGCTCGGCCGCCGGTCCGTCAGCCGCCGGGCGGGACCGTCCCGTCGGTCAGCCCGTCGTACATGCCCCGCACGAGTTGCTCGCCGAGGTGTCCGGCCAGTCGCAGGGCGTCCTCGAAGGCGGCCAGCCCGCGGAACCGTTCGCCGTAGGTCCGCTGCTGCTCCAGCGGGATCCGGGCGAGTTGGAGCCTGCGCACGTCGAGCCGGGTCGCGGTGGACGCGTAGCTGCTGGCCTGGCGGTTGTTGGCGGTGCCGCGCAGGAATCCGGCGAGGAACCACGGGTCGAGCGCGACCGGGTCGGGGCGCAGCAGGGTGAGGTTGCGGCCGAGCGCGGCCCCGGCGGTGCGCTCGTCGACGACGCGGGCGACGCGTCCCCCGCCGAGGACGGGGACGACGACGTCGCCGGCTTCAGTGAGCACGATGTCCTCGGCCGGCTCCCCGTCGGGCAGCACCCCGGACGGCGCCGCGGCGGCGAGGACGTCGTGGTCGGTGAGGACGGGGACGCCCGCGCGGGCCGGCCGGCCGGCGGCCGGGGTGCGGGGGTGTGACGCCGCCGTGGGACCGGAACTGCCGGAGGTGCGCAGGACCAGGGCTCCGGCGCGGGCGAGTTCGCCGACGGTGGTCAGCGGCCAGCGCGCCGGCGGCGCCCCGGTGGCGGGCGGCGGCGGGGCGAGGGTGGCGGCGAGCCGCAGGGTGTCGCCCAGGCGTGCGCCGACGTCGGCCAGTCGCTCGGCTCCGCCGTCGGCCGGGAGCGGCAGATGGCGGGCGGGGGCCAGGTCGACATCGTCGTCGAGGAGGTCGATCACCGGTACGCAGCGGCTGAGCCCCGGCTGCTCGTCGGCCGTGCCGGTGCGGTCGAAGGGCCGCCAGGCATCGAGGACGGCGGAGCGCACGGCCTGCCAGTCGCCGCGGGCGCGCCCGTCGGCGGCGTCCGCCGTGTCCACGAGCAGCAGTTCGGGCGGCGAGGGCTGGGCTCCGGCGGCGGGGCGGCTCAGCACCCACAGGTGCAGCGGGATGTTGTACGGGGGCGCCGATCCGGCGGGCAGCGCGATCACGGCGCGCAGGGCGCCGCGGCGCAGCAGGTCGGCGCGGATGCGGCGGCCGGAGCGGCGCGACGCGGCGGCGGGCGGCATCAGCAGGACGGCGGTGCCGCCGTCGCGCAGGTGGGCGAGGGCGTGCTGGACCCAGGCCAGCTCGGATTCGGTACGGGCGGGAAAGCCGTACTCCCAGCGCGGATCGTAGGCGAGTTCGTCATGGCCCCAGTTGCGCTCGTTGAAGGGCGGATGGCACAGCACCGCGTCCACGGCGAGGCCGGGGAAGGCGTCGGCGCACAGGGTGTCGCCGACGCGCGCGTGCACCTCGGCGTCGGTGCTCAGGGCGAGCCGCAGCGCGGTGAGGGCGGCGAGGTCGGGGGCGGCGTCCTGCGCGTACACGACGGTCGGCGAGCCGAGCGCGCCGAGCAGGGCGCCGGTGCCGGCGGCGGGGTCGAGCACCGTACGGGGCCGGCCGGCGAGTTCGGCCATCAGGGCGGCCGGCCCGGCCGGAGTGAGCGTGTACTGGCGGGGGTTGGCGTCGAGCTGCCGTCCGAGCAGGAACTCGAAGGCGCGGCGGGTGCCGAGTTCGACGGCGAGTTCGCCGACGCCCCTCAGCAGCGGCACGGAGGCGGCCAGTTCGGCGGGGCCGGGTGGGGTCAGGGCCGCGTGGCCGGTGTGGCCGACGGGGGCTGCCACCGGGCCGGAACCGGGTGCGGCGGCGGAGGGAACGCCGTCGGTGTTCACAGACGCCTGTGAACTGTGGCCGGCGTCGACCGGGGCTGGGGTGGCGCCCTCGGTGTTCACAGCGATCTGTGAACCGAACCGCCAGGTGAGGGCCTTGGCGAGCTGGGCGGGCAGCAGCTCCGCCATACGCGTGTCGGTCAGGCCGCTCAGCTTCAGCCATTCGGTGGGCCGGTCGCGGATCAGGAGCAGGGCGCAGCCCGCGTGGACGAGGGCGGTGACGGGGCCGGCGGGATGTCCGGCAAGTTGCTGCCAGACCCGTTCGCGGAGCGGGACCTCGGCGAGTTTGCCCTGCTTGCGCAGCCACTCCTCGACCTCGGCGAGCCCGAAGGCGGGGCTCGCCTCGGTGCCGCCGACGGGCCGGGGGAAGTCGGCGTGACGGCGGCGCCAGTTGCTGACGGCGGCCCGGCCGACCCCCGCGAGGCGTGCGATTCCGGCGGCGGTCACCTCAGTGGCGTTGTCCTGCACCCGCGCGGCTCCCCTCGTGATGGCTCTGTGGCGTCGAGCATACCCAAGGACGCCCGAAAGCCCCCTTCACGAGGTGAATCGATGAATCGAGAGTTGCCATGTTGACTCGGTTCACAAAGCCTGCTCTGATTGACCCATCGGAACGAGCGGCCGCCGGATCGGCGGCCGCCATCCTGGGGGAGGGATTTCTCATGGGCATGAAGACGAAGCTCGCAATGGGTGCCGCCGTGGGTCTCGCGATCATCGGCGCGGTGTCGTGCGGCGCGGACACCGGCGACTCCAAGAGCGGCTCGTCCAGTTCGGCGGCGGCCGACGGGGCCAGCGGCGGCACCTCCGGCAAGGGCGGCGCCAAGGACAAGAAGTCCGACGCCGTCAACGGCTCCCAGGCGGACCAGTTCAAGGCCTTCGTGAACAAGAACGGCACCGCGAAGGAGAAGGAGGCCGTCGCCCACGTCACCAAGGTCCAGGGCGCCGACGAGCAGAACGACATCCTCGACAGCGTCGACGTCCACACCGACTTCACCGGCGGCCTGATGGGCAAGGGAACGGGTCCCGCCAATCTGATCGCCTCCGCCTTCGCGGACTGGAAGCACAGCAAGAACGGCCTCGTCACGATCTACGACGCCGACGGCGAACTGCTCGGCAACGGCAACTTCTAGAGCCGGCGGACCAGGCCCGCGCCCCGCGCCGCACGCCTCTCATCCCCTGCTTCCCCCTCCAGCACCGGGGCCCCCGCACCCGGTGCCGCACCGCTTCGGGGCCTCGCACCCAGCGCCCCGCACCGCACCGCACCGGGCCCCCGGTCCCCGGCGCTCCCCGCCGCACCACACCCCCTGCCCGTGCCGACACCAGGGCACGGCAGCCGCTCACCCACCTCACGACACCCTCGGGGGACCCCCATGCGTCACACCGCCGCCGCACTCTGCCTGACCGCCGTCACCGCCTCGCTCGCGCTCACCGCGTGCGGCTCCGAGAAGCCGGACGCGGCGGGCGGCGACGCCAAGGGCAAGGCACACCAATCCGCCGGCGCCACGGCCGAACGCGCCCCGTTCGCCGACCTGTCCGGGCAGGAGATCGTCGACAGGGCGCTCAAGGCCACCCGGAGCGCCACCTCCCTCACCCTGAAGGGCAGCGTCCCCGACGACGAGGGCACCATCGAACTGGACCTGGCCCTGGACCGCGAGGGGCACTGCGCCGGGACCCTGGGCATGTACGGCGAGGGCAAGGTCGGCCTCATCAGGACAGACGACACCGTCTACATGAAGTTCGACGAGGCGTACCTGCGCTCCGAGGGCAAGGGGCAGTCCAAGTCCGAGGTCGACGGTGTGGTGGACATGCTCGCCGACCGCTGGGTGAAGACCGGCGCCGACAGCGACGACGCCAAGGACATGGCCGACTTCTGCGACCTCGACAAACTGCTCGCCGACTTCGACGACACCCGCTCGGCGGCCCGCAAGGGCAAGGCGACGACCCTCGACGGCACCCCCGCGTTCACCCTCACCGAGGCCGAGGGCAAGGACCGCTACACCCTCTACGTCGCCACCGAGGGCAAGCCGTACCTGCTCCGGATCGAGAACACCACGGCGAAGCAGCCGGAGAACATCTCCTTCACGGACTACGGCAAGCCGGTCCAGGCGGTGCCGCCCGCCGACAAGGACGTCCTGGACCTCGACAAGCTCTGACGCCCGAACGGCGCCCCACCCGACCACCCCTCCGGCGGTCCGTCACCCCTCTGGGGGGAGCGGGTCGGACCGCCGCCCCGGCCGGGGAGGAATACCCGCCTCCCCGGCCCCAGGGCGTCACGGCGCGTGACGGCGACGCCGACCGCTTCTCAGCGGGCCCGGAACCGCTCCGGTGCCTTCGTCGGGTTGCCACCCGAAGGGAGCTTCTGGCTGGGGCAGGTGGACAGGATCTTCTTCATCGCGGTCTTCTCGGCCGCGGTGACCCACAGTTCGTACTTCTTCTTCACCGCGACCTGCGCGGCGACGTACGTGCACCGGTAGGCCTTGGCGGGCGGCAGCCACGTCGCCGCGTCGCCGTCGCCCTTGGAGCGGTTGGCGCTCGCGTCCACGGCTATCAGGTTGAGCGGGTCGTTGGCGAGCGCTATGCGCTTGCTCGCGTCCCAGTACGCGGCGCCCTTCTGCCAGGCGTCCGAGAGGGCGACGACATGGTCTATGTCGACCTGGCTGCGCCCACGCCGGTAGACGATCTCCTTGTCGGAGTACGGGTCCCGCTCCAGCACGCCGTACGACACCTTGCAGTCCCCGTCGGTGAACCGCACCTGCTTCAGGTCCCGTTTGAGGATGTCGTCGCGGGTGGGGCAGCCGTTGGAGTCGGTGTCCGCCCAGGCGGTGCCGAACTTCTCCCGGACGTAACCGGTCTTCGGCGACCGCCCCTTGACGGTCAGCGACTCGGCGGCGGCGAGCGCCTCGCCGCCGGTCTTCGCCGGCTCCGGTCCGCTCGCGCCGCCGTCCAACTGCTCCGTGCATCCGGTCACGAACAGTGCCACGACGGCAGCCGCAACCGCCCCGCCCCTCAGACGCGTCACGCTGCGCCCCTCCCCTAACCTGCCTGGTCCCGCCCCTGGTTCGGGCGTCCTTCACCTGGTGCCCACCGTAGCGGGGAATACGCCCAGGCCACACGGGGGGTACTGGGGTCACGAGGGGCGAACGCGCGCACCGCGCACCCTCCGCGACCCCACAGACGCGCGGGCTACGACCCCAGGATGGACGCCAGGAACTCCCCCACCCAGCCCAGCAGTTCACGGCCGACCAGCGGCTTGCCGCCGATCTTCGCGGTCTTGGGACGGGGTACGAGGACCTGGTGGACGGCCGGCTTGATCACCGAGCCCGGGTAGAGGCGCTTGACGCGCAGCTCCTGCGACTCGCGCAGATCCACCGGGGCGAAGCGGATGTTGTTGCCCTGCAGGACGATCTCGCCGACACCGCAGGCCCTGGCAAGCATGCGCAGCCCGGCCACCAGCAGCAGGTTCTCCACCGGCTCGGGCAACTTGCCGTAGCGGTCGGTGAGTTCCTCGCGGACGGCCTTGATGTCCTCCTCGGAGTTCGCGGAGGCGATGGACCGGTAGGCCTGGAGGCGCAGCCGCTCGCCGGGCGCGTAGTCGTGCGGGACGTGCGCGTCGACCGGCAGCTCGATCTTGACCTCGAGCGGTGGCTCCTCCGCCCCTCCCGCCGAGGCCTCCCCTGTCTCCAACTGCCTCCGGTAATCCGCGACCGCCTCACCGACCATGCGGACGTACAGATCGAAGCCGACACCCGCGATGTGCCCGGACTGCTCGCCGCCCAGCAGGTTTCCGGCGCCGCGGATCTCCAGGTCCTTCATCGCCACGTACATGCCGGCGCCCATCTCGGTGTGCTGCGCGATGGTCGCCAGGCGCTCGTGGGCCGTCTCCGTCAGCGGCTTCTCCGGCGGGTACAGGAAGTAGGCGTAGCCGCGCTCGCGGCCGCGGCCCACCCGGCCGCGCAACTGGTGCAGCTGGGACAGGCCGAAGTTGTCGCCGCGCTCCACGATCAGGGTGTTGGCGTTGGAGATGTCGATGCCGGACTCGACGATCGTCGTGGAGACCAGCACGTCGAACTTCTTCTCCCAGAAGTCGACGACGACCTGCTCCAGGGCCGCCTCCGACATCTGGCCGTGGGCGGTGGCGATGCGCGCCTCGGGGACGATCTCCCGCAGCCGGGCCGCGGCGCGGTCGATGGACTCCACCCGGTTGTGGATGTAGAAGACCTGGCCCTCGCGCAGCAGTTCGCGGCGGATCGCCGCGCCGATCTGCTTCTCCTCGTACGGCCCGACGAACGTCAGCACCGGGTGCCGCTCCTCGGGCGGCGTGGTGATCGTCGACATCTCCCGGATGCCGGTCACCGCCATCTCCAGGGTGCGCGGGATCGGGGTCGCCGACATCGTCAGGACGTCGACGTTCGCGCGCAGCTTCTTCAGCTGCTCCTTGTGCTCGACGCCGAAGCGCTGCTCCTCGTCGACGATGACCAGGCCGAGGTCCTTGAACTTCGTCTCCGAGGAGAACAGGCGGTGGGTGCCGATGACGATGTCCACCGCGCCGTCCCCGAGGCCCTCCACGACCGCCTTCGCCTCGGTGTCGGTCTGGAAGCGGGAGAGCGCTCGGACGTTCACCGGGAACTGCGCGTACCGCTCGGAGAACGTGCCGAAGTGCTGCTGCACCAGCAGTGTCGTCGGGACCAGGACCGCGACCTGCTTGCCGTCCTGGACGGCCTTGAAGGCGGCACGGACCGCGATCTCCGTCTTGCCGTAGCCGACGTCGCCGCAGATCAGTCGGTCCATCGGGACCGACTTCTCCATGTCCTCCTTGACCTCGGCGATCGTGGTCAGCTGATCCGGGGTCTCCGCGTACGGGAAGGCGTCCTCCAGCTCGCGCTGCCACGGCGTGTCCGTGCCGAAGGCGTGCCCGGGCGCCGCCATCCGCGCGCTGTAGAGCTTGATCAGGTCGGCGGCGATCTCCTTGACCGCCTTCTTCGCCCGCGCCTTGGTCTTCGTCCAGTCGGCGCCGCCGAGCCGGTGCAGCGTGGGCGCCTCGCCGCCGACGTACTTGGTGATCTGCTCCAGCTGGTCGGTGGGGATGTACAGCCGGTCGCCGGGCTGGCCGCGCTTGGCCGGGGCGTACTCCACCACCAGGTACTCGCGGGTCGCGCCCTGCACCGTGCGCTGCACCATCTCGATGTAGCGGCCCACGCCGTGCTGCTCGTGGACGATGTAGTCGCCCGTCTCCAGGCTCAGCGGGTCGATGGTCTTGCGCCGCCGCACCGGCATCCGCGCGCCGTCCCGGCCGGCCGTCTTCTGGCCGGTCAGGTCGGTCTCGGTGAGCACGGCCAGCTTCAGCGCGGCGTCGAGGAAGCCGTGGTCGATGCCGCCGCAGGCGACGTGCACGACCGACGGGGACACCTGCCCGAGGTCCACGTCGAGGCGGGCCGCGATGCCCTCCCCGCCCAGCACCTCGACGGTGCGCGAGGCCGGGCCGTGGCCCTCGGTGACGAACACCGCGCGCCAGCCGTCCGCGAGCCAGCCCTTGGTGTCGGCGAGCGCCTTCGCGATGTCCCCGCGGTACGCCTCGGGCGCGTGCATGCCCAGCTTGAGCGTGTCCCCGTCCCCGTCGTACACCGTCTCGTCCGCGGCGAACGGCGACACCGACCACCACATCATGTCCAGATCGCGCGCCCGGTCCCGCACGTCCGCGATCGACCACAGGGAGGCCGCGCCGAGGTCGATGGGCGCCTCGCCGCCGCCGGCCGAGGCCGCCCAGGACGCCTGGAGGAATTCGTGGGAGGTCGCCACCAGGTCCGCCGCGCGCGTGCGCACCCGCTCCGGGTCGCAGACCACGGTCATGGCGCCCTTGGGCAGCACGTCGAGCAGCAGCTCCATGTCGTCGACGAGGACCGGCGCCAGGGACTCCATGCCCTCCACCGCGATGCCCTCGGCGATCTTGCCGAGCAGCTCGCCGAGCTCCGGGTGCCGCTCGGCGAGTGCACGCGCCCGCATGCGTACGTCCTCGGTGAGCAGAAGCTCACGGCAGGGCGGGGCCCACAGTCCGTGCTCGGCGACCTCCAGGGAGCGCTGGTCGGCGACCTTGAAGTACCGGATCTCCTCGACGTCGTCGCCCCAGAACTCGATGCGCAGGGGGTGTTCCTCGGTGGGCGGGAACACGTCGAGGATGCCGCCGCGCACGGCGAACTCGCCACGCTTCTCCACCAGTTCCACGCGGGAGTACGCGGCGGCGGCGAGGTCGTCCACCACGTTGTTCAGGTCCGCCGTCTGCCCCGTTCGCAGGGACACCGGCACCAGGTCGCCCAGGCCCTTGACCTGTGGCTGGAGTACCGAGCGCACGGGTGCGACGACGACGGAGACCGGGCCGGTCTCCGGATCGTCGGGGTTCGGGTGGGCCAGGCGGCGCAGCACGGCCAGGCGGCGGCCCACGGTGTCGCTGCGCGGGCTGAGCCGCTCGTGCGGCAGCGTCTCCCAGGAGGGGTACTCCACGACGCCCTCCGCCGGCAGCAGCGAGCGCAGGGCCGCGACCAGGTCTTCGGCCTCGCGGCCGGTCGCCGTCACCGCGAGCACGGGACGGGCGGCCTCACGGGCCAGGGCGGCGACGGTGAAGGGGCGGGCAGCGGGAGGACCGACGAGGTCGACGTGCATGCGGTTGCCGTCCGCCGCCGCGGTGATCGCTTCCGCGAGGGCTGGGTCCTTGACGACGGCGTCGAGCAGACCGTGCAGGCTCATGGGGGGCTTTCCGTCCGAATCCGTCCGAGGGTGGGCAGCGCGAAGATCCCGACTCGTGCGCGGGCCGGGGATTCCTTCAGCGTACGCCGCCGGGCAGGCGGGCCGCGGGGGCTGTGGACAACCCCGGTCGCGCCCCCGCCGCCCCGTCCGGCACAAGCCCGGTGCCGGGAAGTCCCCCTGACTTCCCGGCACCGGGCTCCACCGTGACCCCCGTCCACGGAGGGGGCGCGTCGCGCTCGCTACTCCGTCGCGATCGCGTTCAGAACGTTCATCCGGCCCGCCCGGAAGGCCGGGATCAGGGCGGCGAACAGGCCCACGAAGGCCGAGCCGATGAAGACTCCGGCGATCGTGACCCAGGGGATCTCCAGGACCTTCAGGCCCTCCAGGGCGAGGAGCTTCTGGGCGGTCGCGCCCCAGCCCATGCCGAGCCCCAGGCCGAGCAGCGCGCCGAACAGGGCGATCACCACGGACTCCAGGCGGATCATGCGGCGCAGCTGGCGGCGGGACAGGCCGATCGCCCGCATCAGGCCGATCTCCCTCGTCCGCTCGACCACCGACAGCGCCAGGGTGTTCACCACGCCCAGGACGGCGACGATGATCGCCAGGGCGAGCAGGGCGTAGACCATGTTGAGCAGCTGGCCGATCTGGTTCTGCAGCTCCTCCTTGTAGTCGGTCTGGTCGCGGACGGTGTACTGCGGGTAGTCGTGCAGCGCGGACTTGAGCGCCTGATACGCGGCGGTCTCCTGCCCGTCCTTGGCCGTGGCGAAGAGCAGCAGGTCGAGCGGCATCCGGTCGGCCGGCAGGTACTTTCCGACCGTGGCGATCGAGACGTACATCGCGCCGTTGTCGATCATGCCGTCGTCGCTGGTGATCGCGCGGACCGTGAACTCGGCCGTCCTGCCGCCCCTGAACCCGACCCCGACCGTGGACCCCTGCTTGATGCCGTGCTTCTTGGCGAAGCCCTCGGGGACGGACATCGAGTCGGGCCCGTAGGCGTCGGCGAGCGTGCCGGAGACCGTCTTGGTGCGCAGGTCCTGGGCGTACGTCGGGTCGGCCGCGTTGATCATCCCGTTCTTCGAGGTACGGCCGTCCGGCGTGGTCAGGGAGACGTCCACGAGCTTGTACTCGGTGACCCGCTCCAGCCCCGGGGCGTCCTTCACGGCCTTCACCGCCTGCGGGGTGATGACCTCGCCGTTGTCGCTCTGGATGATGAAGTCCGTGCCGACGGTCTTGTCGAGCTGGTCGGTGGCGGAGGCGACCATCGAGGAGCCGACCACCGACAGGCAGGCCACCAGGGCCAGGCCGATCATCAGCGCGGCGCCGGTCGCGCCGGTGCGGCGCGGGTTGCGCAGCGCGTTGCGCTCGGCCATCCGCCCGATCGGGCCGAAGATCCGCAGCAGGACCGCGCTGAGCACCCGGACCAGGCCGCCCACGAGCAGCGGGCCGACGACGACGAGGCCGATCAGGGTGAGCACCACGCCCAGACCCAGCCACGCCGAGCCCTGAGTGGCCTTGTCGGCGTTGGCCGCGGCGTACAGGCTCGCGGCGCCGGCGCCGGTGAGGACCAGGCCGACGACGGCCCGTACGGTCCCGGCCCTGCCGTCGGCCGGGGTCCCCGCCTCGCGCAGGGCGGCCATCGGGGAGACCTTGCCGGCCCGCCGGGCGGGCAGGTAGGCGGCGAGGACGGTGACGACCACGCCGAGGACCAGGCCGATCACGGGGGTGGTCCAGGCGACCGTGAGGTCGTCGGTGGACAGGTGCATGCCCATCTGGCTCATGAGCTTCATCAGGCCGACCGCGATGCCGACGCCCGCCCCGACACCGAGCACGGAGCCGACCCCGCCCAGCAGCAGCGCCTCGACCAGCACGGACCGGTTGACCTGGCGGCGGGAGGAGCCGATGGCGCGCATCAGGCCGATCTCACGGGTGCGCTGGGCGACCAGCATCGAGAAGGTGTTGATGATCAGGAAGATACCGACCAGGAAGGCGATTCCGGCGAAGCCGAGCATCCCGTACTTCATCACGTTCAGGAAGCTCTCGATGTCCTTCTGGTTGGCGTCGGCGACCTCCTTGGCGGTCTGCACCTTGTAGCCGGCGCCGAGCGCGGAGGCCACGTTCTTCTTCAGCTGCTCGTCGGTGACGCCCTTGGCAGCCGTGACGTTGACGTTCGTGTACACGTCGGTCCGGCCGACCAGGGTCTGCTGGGCGGTCCTGGTGTCCAGGTAGAAGATCGCCGCGCCGGGGTTGGTGACGGTGAAGGCGGCGATGCCGGACACGTGCGTGCGGTGGGTGCCGACCGCGGTGATCACACCGATCTCGTCGCCCAGCTTCAGGTGGTGCTTGTCGGCGGTGTCGGCGTCGACCATCACCTGGTCCGGGCCCCTGGGCGCCGCACCGGAGGTGATCTTCATGGTGCGGGAGTCGTTGTCGTTCCAGTTGCCGACGATGGTGGGCGCGCCGCTGCTGGGCGACAGCTTGTCCTTGTCGGCGTCGACGACGGTCACCGAGGTGGAGAACACCGTCCCCTCGGCGGCCCCCACGCCCTGGGCCCGGCGCACCTCGCCGAGCACGGAGGCCGGCATGACCGGCGGCTTGCCGGTGCGGGAGGTGGTCTCGCCGGTGTCGGACGAGGTCTTGGCACTCACCGTCACGTCCGAGGCGGTCGCCTGGAACAGCTTGTCGAAGGTGGTGTTCATGGTGTCGGTGAACACGAGCGTGCCGCACACGAAGGCCACCGACAGCAGCACGGCGACGGCCGACAGCGCCATGCGTCCCTTGTGCGCGAAGAAGTTGCGCAGGGAGGTCTTCAGGACGGTCATGACGTACGCCCCCGGGCATCGAAGTCCTTCATGCGGTCCAGGACCTGATCGGCCGTCGGCTGGTTCATCTCGTCGACGATCCGGCCGTCGGCGAGGTACAGCACGCGGTCGGCGTAGGAGGCGGCCACAGGGTCGTGCGTGACCATCACGATCGTCTGGCCGAGGTCGTCCACGGACCGGCGCAGGAAGCCCAGCACCTCGGCGCCCGCACGGGAGTCCAGGTTGCCGGTCGGCTCGTCACCGAAGATGATCTCGGGCCGGGCGGCCAGGGCCCGGGCCACGGCGACGCGCTGCTGCTGGCCGCCGGAGAGCTGGTTGGGCCGGTGCCTGAGCCGTCCCGCGAGGCCCACGGTCTCCACCACCTGCTCCAGCCACTTCCGGTCCGGCTTGCGGCCGGCGATGTCCATGGGCAGGGTGATGTTCTCGAGCGCGTTCAGCGTGGGCAGCAGGTTGAACGCCTGGAAGATGAAGCCGATCCGGTCCCGGCGCAGTTGTGTGAGCTTCTTGTCCTTCAGCCCGGTGATCTCGGTCTCGTCCAGGAAGATCTGGCCGCTCGTCACGGTGTCGAGGCCGGCGAGGCAGTGCATCAGCGTGGACTTGCCGGAGCCCGAGGGGCCCATGATCGCGGTGAACCGGCCGCGGGCGATGTCCACGTCGACGTGGTCGAGGGCGACGACACGGGTCTCCCCGGCCCCGTACGCCTTCACGACCTGCCGCGCCCGAGCGGCGACGGCCGTAGTCCCTCCAGTACCCCCGTGCCTGGGAATGGTCACAGCCGTTGTCACGTCAAGTCTCCTATGTCGGTCTGGTGGTGAAACGCGTCTGGTGGCGAGTGGCGTCTGCTGGTGAATCGCGGTGGTGGATCGCGGTGGTGAGCCGCGTTCGATGGATCGAGTCGGTGCGTGTACGTCGTGCGCTGCGGTACGCCGTCGAGTCTGGTCGACGGGGGGTGTCCGGCGCGCTGGTGCTCAGCGCAGTCTTCTCCGGGGGAAAACCCCACCCCCGCCGCTCCGGCGTACCGCCCCACGCGGCGTAAAGCCAGGTTAAGGACCGCCCCCGTCCCCGCTCGTCCTCCGTCGGTACGAACCCTCCCCGACCCCGGGTACGGAGCTTCCCCTAGGGGGTCTCCCCCCATGGGTGGACACGCTCTCAGGGTCGCCTCCGCCTCCCGGCCCCCTCAGCCTCCGCCCTCCCGCTACGTGAAGGTCAAGTGGGAAGCTGTCCGAGGCAGATGGATGCAGGGGGAAAGGATCCGGAGTGGGCAGCACCGAACCCGCGACACGGCAGGCCGCTCGACCCGGCGCGACCGACCGGCGGGGCGCGGTCGTCGCCGCGCTCATGCTGGCCATGGCGCTGGCCGCCCTCGACTCGACGATCGTGTCGACGGCCGTGCCGCAGATCGTCGGGGACCTGGGCGGCTTCTCCGTGTTCTCGTGGCTGTTCTCGGGCTACCTGCTGGCGGTGACGGTGACTCTGCCCGTCTACGGCAAGCTGTCCGACACCTTCGGCCGCAAACCGGTGCTCGTCGCGGGCGCGGTCGTCTTCCTCGTCGGCTCCCTGCTGTGCGCCGGCGCCTGGAGCATGGGCGCGTTGATCGCCTTCCGCGTCGTCCAGGGCCTGGGCGGCGGGGCGTTGCAGGGCACGGTCCAGACACTCGCCGCCGACCTGTACCCGCTGGAGCAGCGTCCGAAGATCCAGGCGAAGCTCTCCACGGTGTGGGCGGTGTCGGCGATCGCCGGACCGGCCCTGGGCGGCGTCCTGGCCGCCTACGCCGACTGGCGCTGGATCTTCCTGGTCAACCTTCCGATCGGCGCCGTCGCCCTGTGGCTGATCGTCCGTCACCTGCGCGAGCCCGAGCGGGAGCCGCGGTCGCGCCCGCGCGTCGACTGGACGGGCGCGCTGGCGGTGTTCGCGTGCGCGGGCGCCCTGCTCACCGCGGTGGTGCAGGGCGGGGTGGCGTGGCCGTGGCTGTCGGCGCCGTCGCTCGCCCTGTTCGGTACGGGGCTGGCGCTGGCCGCCGCGGTGGTGGTGATCGAACGGCGGGCGGCCGAGCCGATCCTCCCGGGCTGGGTGTGGCGCCGCCGTACGATCGCCGCGGTGAATCTCGCCCTGGGCGCGCTGGGGTTGCTGATGGTCGCCCCGACGGTCTTCCTGCCCACGTACGCCCAGTCGGTGCTCGGCCTGGCGCCGGTGGCCGCCGGATTCGTCCTGTCGGTCTGGACCTTGAGCTGGCCGGTGTCGGCCGCGCTCAGCCAGCACGTCTACCGGCGGATCGGCTTCCGCAACACCGCCATGCTCGGCATCGGCACGGCGGCGCTGACCCTGTTCGCCTTCCCCTTCCTGCCCTATCCCGGCGCGGCCTGGCAGCCCGCCGCGCTGATGCTGGTGCTGGGCGCGGCCCTCGGCCTGTTCCAGCTCCCCCTCATCGTGGGCGTCCAGTCGACGGTGGGGTGGTCGGAGCGGGGCACCGCCACCGCCTCCATCCTGTTCTGCCGCCAGACCGGCCAGACGCTCGGCGCCTCCGTCTTCGGCGCGGTCGCCAACGGGGTGCTGGCCACGCGCCTCGGTGGCGCGAGCGACCTGGACTCGGTGACGCGGGCGCTGAGTTCGGGCACGGCGCCGGAGGCCACACGGCGGGCCATCGCGGACGCGGTCCACGCGGTGTACGTGGGAGCGGGGTGCGCGGCGGCGCTGGCGTTCACGGTGCTGCTGGTACTGGCGCCGCGCCGCTTCCCGGTACTGAAGGAGTAGGCGGCCGGCCGCGGGGCGCTACTCGGCCCACGCTCCTTCCTTCAGTGCCGTGATGCTGTCCTGCACGGTGTCCATCTGGACCCGTACGTCGTCCCACACCTCGCCGTGCTCGCGCAGTACCCGCTCGGTCTCGTGGGCGATCCGGTCCGCGCGCAGCCGCGCCTCGGCCAGCAGTTCCGCCGCCAGCGCGCGTGCCTCCTCCGGTTCCCGCCCGGCCTCCTCCCGCGCGTCGGCGAGAGCCTGCTCCGCCTCGGACAGCGCCCTCTCGGCGGCCGCCACCCGCTCGATGTGGTCCACCTCGAGCGCGGCCTGACGCTCCGTCGCCTCCTGCTCCGCGTCGACCAGCGCGTCCGCCTGTTCGCGGGACTGCTCGGCGAGCATCCCGGACGTGCGCTGCCGCATCTCCCGCAGCGCGGCCAGCGCCTCGCCGCGGGACTCCTTCATCTCGCGCCGCACGGAGATCCGGATGTCGTCGGCCTCCGCCTGGGCCGCGAGCAGCCGCTGCCGGGCCCGTTCGTCGGCCTCGGCGCGTACGGCGTCGGCGTGCGCCCGCGCGTCCTGGAGCACGCCGTCCGCGTGCGTCCGCGCCGTCTCCAGCAGTTCGTCCGCCTCCTGCCGCGCCCGCTCCCGGACCGTACGCGCCTCCTCCAGCCCCAGCTCGTACAGCCGCCGGGCGCCCTCGCCCAGCGACTCGTAGGTCTGCTCGCCGAGTCGCGCGACCCTCTCCCGCAGGGCCGCGAGTTCCTCCTCCATGTTCCTGGCCAGGACGGTCAGCCGCGCGGCCCGCTCCCAGCCGGCGTCCCGGTCGTCGGAGAGGGCGTCCGCGAATGCCTTCACCTGATCGGGGCGGTAGCCGCCTCCCCGTACGACCACGAAGCCGTGGAGCGACATCGGTGCGCTGCCCATCCTGGACCCCTCTCCCGCCGTCGGTGATTTCGCGCACATCTTGAGGGATTGGGCGGAAATGTTCATAACGCGACACTCCGAGCGGAAGCGGCGGTCGGCCTCGAACACAAAAGGGCCGGGCCCGGTCACACGACCGGGCCCGGCCCCCTGGGCCGAACGTTCACACGCTCACAGGAGCCCGTCCCACATCTGCTCCAGCAGCACCGACCACCAGCTCTCGGGCGAACCGAGCGCCGCCGGGTCGAGCGCGGCCAACTGCGCCTGGAAGTCGACGGTCCAGCGGCCCGCCTGCTCCTGGTTCAGGCCGAACCGCAGCCGCCACATCCGGCCGAGCAGCGCCAGGCAGCGCGCGAACTCCGGCAGACCGGTGTTCACGAACTGCGGCGCCACGGGCGCACCGCCCGGACCCGCCTTCACGGGCACCGCCACGATGTTCGCCGTGCCGTACTGCACGCAGATCGCCTTGCCGAAGTCGCTGCCCATGACGAGGTAGGAACCCGCGTCCGAGGCCGGCTGCACCCCGCGCTCGGCCGCCAGCTCCGCCAGCGTCGGCACCGGACGGCCCGGCTGAGCCTGCGCCCAGAAGAACGGCCCCATGTCCATGGGCAGACCCGCCACCACCAGCGTGTGCGCCACGACCGGCGGTACGCCCTGGCGGGAGACCGCCGCCTGCTCGAACCGGAAGACACCCGGCCCGAACGCCGCGGCGAGCTCCTGCGCGATCCCCTCCGGGGGAATCGGCGGCACCGGCTGCACCGGCGGCAGTGGTGCGCGAACCGGTCCCGGACGGGCCGGACCATCCGCCACCTGGTGCAACTCACCCTGGTGAGCGAGCAGTTGCTGCATACCCTGCTGACGGCTCGCGTGGTCGGTGCCGTACGGGGCGATGGACGCGATACGGGCCTGCGGCCACTGCTCACGAATCATCCGCGCGCAGTAAGCGCCGGGCAACTCACAGGACTCCAGCTCCGTGTGCAGCTCCAGGACCCGGTCCGGCGGCACGTTCATGGCCCGCAGCTCGTGGAAGATCTGCCACTCCGGGTGCGGCGTGCCGGGCGCGGAGCGCCGGATCAGCTGCTGCTCGGAACCGTCGTGCGCGCGGTAGCGCAACACGGCCTGGTAGCCGGGCCCGACGGTCGGCTGCCCCTGCTGGGGGTAGCCGTAGGCCGGGGGACGCTGCCCGGGAACGGACGGCTGACCGGGCATCGCCTGACCAGGGACAGGCGGCTGACCGGGCACGGCCTGACCGGGCATGGGCGGCGCGCCCGGCGGCGGTACCGCGCCCGGCGGCATGGGCGGCGGGGTGCCCGGAGGCATACCAGGCACGCCAGGGCCGCCCGGGGCGCCGGGAGCGCCCGGGGGCGGCGGAGGCGTGTGAGGGCCGCCCGAGGGGGGCGGAGGCGTGTGGGGGCCGCCCGAGGGGGGCGCGGCCAGCATCGTCTCCGCGTGGTGCACGGCTCCCGGGGCGCCAGGCGCGCCCGGGGCGCCGGGCATGCCAGTGGCACCCGGAGGAACACCGGGCGCGCCAGGAGTGCCAGGAGCACCCGGAGTGCCAGGGGGCGTCGGCGGCTGCGGCGCGCCGGCGGCGGCACCCGGCGGCTTGGGCGCACCCGGAGCACCCGGTGCGCCCGGTGCGCCCGGAGCACCCGGAGCGCCGGGCGGAGCCGGCGGGTGCGGGGCACCCCCGCCGCTCTGGCCGGGGTCGGCGAGCATCGTGGCGGCGTGGTGGACGCCGCCCGGGGGCGTACCGCCGGGCGCGCCCGGACCGGTGAGGCCCTCGGGCCCGTCGGGGCCGAGCGACGACACCATCTGGGTCGGCACGTAACCGCCCGCGGCGCCCGGAGGGGGAGGCGTGGACGGACCACCCGGCCGCGCGCCCGGAGCGCCCGGAGCACCCGGCGGCGGAGGCGTGGTCGAACCGCCCCCGCGGCGCGGCGGAGGCGCCGCCTTGCTGGTCGCGGCGTCGGCGATGTCACCGGCGTTGGGCGCGAGCGGCCGCCCGTGACCGGCACCGCCCGGCACCTGCGCACCCGGCACCGGCGGCGGAGTACCGGGGGCCGCCGGGCCACCCGGCCCCTGCGGATACCCGTACCCGGCGTCACCCACCGGTCCGGACGCCGGCGGAGGCGTGCTGCCCTGCGGCACACCCGGCACCGACGGCGGAGGCGGCGTACCCGGAGCCGCCGGGCCACCCGGTCCACCCGGCCCCTGCGGATACCCGTACCCCGCACCCGGCGCAGGCGAAGTGCCCGGCGGTACTGGCCCGTTGGGATCGTCGACCGCCGGTGAGAACGCCGTGCGCGGGAGCGCGCTGCCGCCCGCCATCAGCGCCGTCTTGGCGTCCGGCGGGGCGGCGGGCGGCGGGGTGTCGTCGTCGGAGCCGCTCAGCGGCGGCGCGAACACGGTCGCCGGCAGCGGTACGGAACGGTCGTCCCCGGTGTCGGCGTTGGTGTCCGTACCCGCCCACGGGGTCGCCCCGGCCGGCGCACCCGGCGCACCCGCGTCCGCGGACGCGCCCAGCGGCACCCCGGCCTGCGTCTGGGGAAGCGGACCACTCCCGGCCGCCTCCGCCGACGCGGCGGCGGCAGCCGCGCCGCCACCCGTGCCCGAGTCACCGCGCCGGTCCGGAATGCCCATCCGGTCCGCCGCCTCCTGAAGCCACTCCGGCGGGCTCAGCAGGAAGGACGTCTGATTCAGGTCCACCCGTGCCGGGGGCGCCGGGGCCGCGCCGGCGGCCGGCTCGACCCGGCCGTACTCCTCCTCGTACCGGCGGACCACCTCGCCCACCGGCAGCGCGGGCCACAGCGTGGCCTCCCCGCTGTCCCGGGCGATCACCAGCCGCTGCGCGCCCCCGTCCAGGCGCGGGCCGCCCTCACGGTCCTCGGCCCACACCACGAAGCCCAGCTCGAACTCCCGTACCCGCACCTCGCGGTGCTGGTACGCGGGCACATCCCCGTTGATCCACTCCTCGGCGCGCTCCTGCGCCTGCGCGAACGTCACCATCGCTCGACTCACTCTCCCACCGACGAGACGGCCACGGCACGGACGAAACCGCCGTCCACCATCAGGTTCGCCACCGTCTCCAGCTCCGGCGGCGAACCCGCCAGCCGGGACAGGAACGCGTCGAAGTCCTCACCGCACGGCAGCAGCAGCCGCTGCACCCGCTCCGCCTGCGGCCAGGACGGATCCACGTCCCGTGCGTCGTCGTACGCGCAGAACCACACCGAACCGGCCCGCTCGCCCTTCACCTTCACGGCGAGCAGTCCGCCCTGGACGAAGCCGACGGCCAGGTAGTCCTTGGTCAGATGGTCGCGCAGGCACTTGTTGACGTAGACCAGGTCGTTGACCGCCGCTTCTTCGCGGACCGTGAAGAACGGCTGGTCGACCAGCAGTCCCAACTCCGCGTCCAGGGCCGTCCCGACGGGCGCGCAGCCGCCCGCGGCCTTCAGGAAGGAGCGGTAGGCGCCCGGCAGCCGGTACCCGAGGTCCTCCTCGACCCCCTGCACCTGCTGCTCCAACACCGCGGCACCCGACTTCGGCAGCCGGAAGTGCGCCGGCCGCGTCTCCTGCAACGGGCGGGTGCCCCGCTTGCCCTGGTCGACGTTCGCGGTCGCGATCCCGCCGTGGTGGCGCAGCAGCGCCTTCACCTCCACCGGAACCAGTTCCAGGCGCCGGGAGCCGGTCACGTGGTGCCACGTCCAGCCGTGCGGGGTGGCCACGTTCGGCACCGTGTCCCACAACTCGTGCCCCGACGCCGCCATCGCCGCGTTCGCGGACACGTAGTCCGTCAGCCGCAGTTCGTCGACCCCGAACCCCTGCGGCGGCTCCGCGATCTCCACCGCGGCCCGCGCGTACGGCGAGAACTCGGGGAAACCGCGGTCGTCCACCCGCACCCCTCTGGGGTGACGTGCGGCCCGGACCGGATCCGGAAAGTGCACGACCTGCCCGGCATAGGCCGCGTTCGGCGGCGCGGCCTGTCCCCCAGCCTGGCGGCCGGGTGGTACCCCAAGCCCGAGCCGACCTGTCGTCATGGCTGTTGCCCCCTGCGGCACTCTGTACGGCCCACGGCGACCGGCTCGCTGCTCCGCCCCGCCGAGGCCCGTATCCCTACTTCTCTCCAACGCGTCCACCGCGCGCATCGCGGCGTGCCGACAGCCTATGCGGTACGACGTCACCGGTCACCGGGCCGCCACCCGCCGGCCCGGCCCCACCGTGACCAGCCGTCACCCTGCAGTGACGCACTGCCCCGGACGGGGTGTGTCACACCGCCCCAGCTTCCGCAGCAGGCACGGCATTTGGCACTCTGTGAGTTTCCGGGGGATGCACGGGAGGGAAAAACGATCATGAACGCGACGCAGACGGGACCGCACACGAGCGCCTCCGGCGACCCCAGAGTCGGCTGGAGCAGCGCCGAGACACCACACGCGCCCGCGCTCCGCCACCGCCGCGACGGCATTCTCCCGACGGTCGCCGCCGCCCTCTCCGTGCGTGGCGCCACGCTCACCGGCACCGCCGCCCGAGGCGAGGAGCCGCCCGCCCTGCACCCCCTCGTCCAGGACTTCCTCGACGCCCTCACCAGCGCCCAGCGCGACCGCTTCACCGGCCGCTGCGCCGAGACCATCCTGATCTCCCGGCACATCACCGTCGCCGACGCCGCCCGGAGCAAACGTGCCTCCCGCAAACCCATGAGCAACGGCGAGGCCCGCAAGAGCCTGAAACACGCCAAACTCACCACCCGGCGCATCCGCGAGGACGGCGACCCCCTGCACGGCGGCTTCGCCGGCCCCTGCCGCGCCTGCACCGCGCTCAGCGCCCACTTCGGCGTCCGCATCGTCGACCCCACCGCCGGGAAGGCCTGACCCGCCCGGCCCGAGACCCCCGACCGCGGCCGCCGCGACACCCCCACGACCGCACCGCCCGCCACGGCACCACCCGCCGCGGCACGATCCACGAACGAAGGGCAGATGCACGCCGACCACGTCTCCTTCCCCAAGCCCTCGGCTCCTCCACCTGGGCAGGGGGGAACCCCAGCTCGCTTCGCCGCACCCGTGGACGCCGCGCTGCGCGCCGCCGGCTGGCAACCGGGACGGTGGGACATAAAGCAGGCCGAGGGATGGGCCGACGCCCTGCGCGAGCACCTCTCGCCCGCCGGCCACCACCACGCCGTGTTCCCCGCCGCCGTCGAGGCCTGGGCGGAATTCGGCGGCCTGTGCGTCTCGCCCACCGGGCCCGGCCGCCGGATCGCCCCCGCCGCCCTCGACCTGGACCCGCTGCACGGTCTCCACATGGCCCGCACCCTCGGCGACCTCGGCCGCGCCCTGGACACCGAGGTCTGCCCGCTGGGCGCCGAGACCGACAGCCGGTCCCTGCTCGCCATCGACACCGAGGGCCGCGTCTACGCCCTCGACCACACCGGCGACTGGTATCTCGGGCCCGACGTCGACCAGGCCCTGTCGGCGCTCATCTCCGGCACGGAACCCGTACGGCTCACCACGGGCTGAACACCCGTACGACTCACCGGCCCGCCGTGGGCGGGACCCACCGCGCACCGGGCGGAAGCGCCGCTACGCCGGGATCACCGCCGACACGCGGAAGCCTCCCGCGTCCGTCGGTCCCGACACGAAGACACCGCCCAGCGCGACGACCCGCTCCCGCATCCCGAGCAGTCCGTTCCCGCCCGACGGCAGCCCCGCCGCCGAGGCCGACGCGGGCTCGGGCGGCGGCTCGTTCTCCACCTGCATCGCGATCTCCGCCGACCGGTGCGCCAGCCGCACGTACGTCCTCGCCCCCGCCGCGTGCTTGTGGACGTTCGTCAGCGCCTCCTGCACCACGCGGTACGCCGTCTGCTCGACCTCCGCCGCGTACGGACGGACCGCGCCCTGCACCGACAGGTCCACGGCCATTCCGGCGGCCGCCGACTGCCCGACCAGCTCGTCCAGCTCCGACAGGCACGGCCCCTCGGGCGCGCCGCCGGCGGCCCGGGAGGCCGCGGCCGCCGCGGCGGCCCCCACCGCGGCGAGCGGCACGGCGTCCGGCGCACCCTGCCCCGACGCCTCCGTCTGCGCCTGGGTCCGGATCCGGGGCTGGGACAGGGGCTGAGCTTGGGGCTGGGCGGGTCCCTCCGTGCTGCGCAGCACCCCGAGCATCTCGCGCAACTCGGTCAGCGCCTGCCGCCCCATGTCCCCCACCAGGGCCGCGTTCTTCACCGCCTTCTCCGGATCCTTGCGGGCCACGGCCTGCAACGCGGCGGCATGGACCACCATCAGACTCACCCGGTGCGCGACCACGTCGTGCATCTCCCGCGCGATCCGGGTCCGCTCCTCGTTGCGGGCCCACTCGGCCCGCTCCTCCGCCCGCTCCGCGAGCAGCTGCAGCTCCCGTTCGAGACTGTCCGCCCGTTCCCGCAGGCTCTCCATCAGCCGCCGCCGGGCCCCGACGTACAGGCCGAGAAGAAGGGGAGGGGCCGTCAGCCCGAGCGAGGTGGTCACCGCGGCGAACGGCACGAACCAGTTGCCGAGGGTCAGATCCCCGCGCGCCATGTCCTGGCGCACCCGCACGAAGGTCACGATCATCGTCCCGACCAGGGACATCCCGGCCAACGCGGCGATCACCCTGCGTGGCAACTCGCACGAGGCCAGGGTGTACAGCCCGACGATGCCCATCAGGAAGCCCATCTGGGCCGGCGTGATGGCGATCGCCACCAGCACCACGGCGATCGGCCACCGCCGCCGGATGAGCAGAACGGACCCCGCCAGCACTCCGAAGACGATCCCCAGGGACGCCGGAATCCCCGCGTCCCGGGCGAACGGCACGCCCTCGGCCCCGCACTCCAGCGCGGACACCAGCGCCAGCCCCCCGTCGAGCGCGGCGCTGCGCCGGCGCGCCCACCACCACGGCCCGGTCGGGACCGCCTCGTGGTCTTCCCCCGTCGTGGTCATGGCTCCAGCCTACGGGCGCCGGACGGGGCATTTCCGGTGAGTTCCGGGTACTGGACCCCAGCACACTCCGTAATCGAATATCAACGAAACCGGCTGGTATCCCTCGAACTGCTGAACCATGCCTCGTTCGAGAACGGAAGCAGACATTCCCTCCGGCTCGCGGGCCCGTTCCGAGCACCGGCGGGACGGAATCGTGGCCCGGACCCGGGCACGTCTCCGGTAAGGTCTGAAGCGCTGTCCCCCGTGGTGTAACTGGCAGCACACTGGTTTTTGGTACCAGCAGGACAAGGTTCGAATCCTTGCGGGGGAGCTGCGGCGCACACGGTCCCGGTCCGGGTCCCGCCCCCACGGGTCGGGACCCGCTCTCATATCTCCTCACAACCACCCCGGTATCCTGCGGATGTCCACCCCCACCCATCCACAGCCGAAGGGCATCCCGTGAGCGCCATTCGCCCGGCAGCCGTCGTCGTTCTCGCAGCGGGTGAGGGCACCCGTATGAAGTCGGCCACACCGAAGGTCCTGCATGAGATCTGCGGCCGGTCACTGGTGGGCCATGTGCTCGCCGCCGCACGTGAGTTGAAGCCGGAGAACCTCGTCGTCGTGGTCGGGCACGCGCGGGAGCGGGTGACCGAGCACCTGGCCGCGGTCGACTCCGGGGTCCGCACCGCCGTGCAGGAGAAGCAGAAGGGCACCGGGCACGCGGTCCGGATGGGCCTCGAGGAACTCAGCGGGCCCGTCGAGGGGACCGTGATCGTCGTCTGCGGCGACACCCCCCTCCTCACCGGTGAGACCCTCCAGCGGCTCGCCACCACGCACCAGGAGGACGGCAACGCCGTCACCGTGCTCAGCGCGGAGGTGCCGGACGCGACCGGCTACGGCCGGATCGTCCGCGACGCCGGCACGGGCGCGGTGACCGCGATCGTCGAGCACAAGGACGCCACCGAGGCCCAGCGGGCGATCCGGGAGATCAACTCCGGGGTGTTCGCGTTCGACGGGCGGCTGCTCGCCGACGCGCTGGGCAAGGTCCGGACGAACAACAGTCAGCACGAGGAGTACCTCACCGACGTCCTCGGGATCCTGCGCGAGGCCGGGCACCGGGTCGGTGCCTCCGTGGCCGGCGACCACCGGGAGATCGCGGGGATCAACAACCGGGTGCAGCTGGCCGAGGCGCGGCGGACCCTCAACGACCGCCTCCTGACGAACGCGATGCTCTCGGGTGTCACGGTCGTCGACCCGGCGACCACCTGGATCGACGTGACGGTGACCTTCGAGCAGGACGTCGTCGTGCACCCGGGCACGCAGCTGCACGGGACGACCCGGCTCGGCGAGGGCTGCGAGGTGGGCCCCAACAGCCGCCTGACGGACACCCGGGTCGGCGCGGGGGCACGGGTGGACAACACGGTGTCCGACAGCGCCGTGGTGGGCCCGCAGGCCTCCGTGGGGCCGTACGCGTACCTGCGGCCGGGCACGCGGCTCGGAGTCAAGTCCAAGGTGGGTACGTACGTCGAGACGAAGAACGCCTCGATCGGCGAGGGGACCAAGGTGCCCCACCTGTCGTACGTCGGTGACGCCACCATCGGCGAGTACACGAACATCGGCGCGGCAAGCGTGTTCGTGAACTACGACGGGGAGAGCAAGCACCACACGACGGTCGGCTCGCACTGCAAGACCGGTTCGGACAACATGTTTGTGGCTCCCGTCACGATCGGGGACGGCGCCTACACCGCCGCCGGGTCCGTGATCACGAAGAACGTGCCGCCCGGTTCGCTGGCCGTGGCCCGTGGTCAGCAGCGGAATATCGAGGGCTGGGTGGCCCGTAAGCGCCCGGGAAGCGCGGCGGCGAAGGCGGCCGAGGCGGTTTCCGGACAGCCGGAGAGCGAAGCCTGACCGGAAACCGGCACACCAAAGACGGCGTACCGTGATAAGCGCACGCCCCCACCACGCTGCGAAAACCCGCTGAGGAGACACTGCTGTGACCGGGATCAAGACGACCGGCGAGAAGAAGATGATGTTCTTCTCCGGCCGCGCCCACCCCGAGCTTGCCGAGGAAATCGCCCACGAGCTGGGTGTCGGGGTCGTCCCGACGAAGGCGTTCGACTTCGCGAACGGCGAGATCTACGTGCGTTATCAGGAGTCGGCCCGCGGCGCGGACTGCTTCCTGATCCAGAGCCACACCGCTCCGATCAACAAGTGGATCATGGAGCAGCTCATCATGATCGACGCGCTGAAGCGCGCGTCGGCCCGCTCCATCACGGTCATCGTGCCGTTCTACGGTTACGCGCGGCAGGACAAGAAGCACCGCGGACGTGAACCGATCTCGGCGCGTCTGATCGCGGATCTGATGAAGACCGCGGGTGCCGACCGCATCCTGACCGTGGATCTGCACACGGACCAGATCCAGGGCTTCTTCGACGGGCCGGTGGACCACCTGTTCGCGCTGCCGCTGCTGGCGGACTACGTGGGCAACAAGGTCGACCGTTCGAAGCTGACGGTGGTGTCCCCGGACGCCGGCCGGGTGCGGGTGGCGGACCGCTGGTGCGACCGGCTGGGCGCGCCGCTGGCGATCGTGCACAAGCGGCGTGACAAGGACGTGGCGAACCAGGTCACCGTCCACGAGGTCGTCGGTGATGTGAGGGGCCGCATCTGCGTCCTGGTGGACGACATGATCGACACCGGTGGCACCATCTGCGCCGCGGCGGACGCCCTGTTCGCGCACGGCGCGGAGGACGTGATCGTGACGGCGACGCACGGTGTGCTGTCGGGTCCCGCGGCGGACCGGCTGAAGAACTCCAAGGTGGGCGAGTTCGTGTTCACCAACACGCTGCCGACGCCGAACGAGCTGGAACTGGACAAGGTCACGGTGCTGTCCATCGCGCCGACGATCGCGCGCGCGGTGCGCGAGGTGTTCGAGGACGGTTCGGTGACGAGCCTGTTCGACGAGCAGTGAGGATCACGCTCTAGATCGTTTTGGGTCCGGCCTCCCGCTCCGAGTAGACTGCTTCAGTTGCTCGGCGAGGGAGGCCGTACTCGTTCTCGTGGTACGGCGATCCGTTATCGACGCGCTCTTCGTAGCAGGCCGTTCGTGGCCGGGTGACCCCGACCGTTTTCCGTGTACCTCTACGAGGAGTGAAGAGCATGTCCGAGGTGAAGCTCGCCGCCGAGACGCGCACCGAGTTCGGCAAGGGTGCCGCCCGCCGTGTCCGCCGTGAGAACAAGGTTCCCGGTGTGCTGTACGAGCACGGCATGGTGCCGATCCACCTGACGCTGCCGGGTCACGAGCTGCTGATGGCGCTGCGTACGCCGAACGTCCTGCTCTCGCTGGACATCGACGGCAAGAGCAACGAGCTGGCGATTCCGAAGGCCGTGCAGCGCGACCCGCTGAAGGGCTTCCTGGTCCACGTGGACCTGCTGATGGTCAAGCGCGGCGAGCGCGTCGTCGTCGAGATCCCGGTCGTCGCCGAGGGCGAGCTGGCCCCGGGCGGCAACCTGCTCGAGCACGTCCTGACCGCGCTGCCGGTCGAGGCCGAGGCCACGCACATCCCGGACGCCCTGCCGGTGTCCGTGGCCGGTCTGGCCGCTGGTGACGCGATCCTCGCCAAGGACATCAACCTGCCCAACGGCGTGAAGCTGGCCGTCGAGGAGGACACCGCGGTGCTCCAGGTGCTGGCCGCGCAGGCCGAGGAGGCCCCGGCGGGCGAGGAAGGCGAAGAGGCCGCGCAGGCCTGAGCCCGACCGTCGCCGTCTCGCCGGCCGCCGCTTCCCTCGGGGGGCGGCGGCTGGCGCGTATGACGCGTACGACGCGTATTGAGGAGACATGGACGTGACGACCTCCGCGAACGCCCCCTGGCTGATCGTCGGCCTCGGCAATCCCGGACCGGAGTACGCCATGAACCGGCACAACGTCGGGTTCATGACGGTGGATCTGCTGGCCGACCGGATCGGGGGCCGGTTCAAGCGGGCGGGCAAGGCGCAGGCGCAGGTGGTGGAGGGGCGGATCGGGCCTCCCGGGCCGGAGAGCCGCCGAGTGGTGCTGGTGAAGCCGATGTCGTTCATGAACCTGTCCGGCGGGCCGGTGAACGCGCTGCGCGACTTCTACAAGGTGCCGCTGGCGAACATCGTGGCGGTGCACGACGAACTGGACATCGACTACGGCGTGCTGCGGCTGAAGCTGGGCGGCGGCGACAACGGCCACAACGGGCTGAAGTCGATGACGAAGGCGATGGGGCCGGACTATCACCGGGTGCGGTTCGGGATCGGACGTCCGCCGGGCCGTATGCAGGTGGCGGACTTCGTACTGAAGGACTTCTCCTCCGCGGAGCGCAAGGAACTGGACTACTTCGTGGACCGGGCGGCGGACTCGGTGGAGTGTCTGCTGGCGGAGGGTCTGGAGCGGGCGCAAAGCGCGTACAACTCCTGACTTGTCCCCCCACCGCGCCCCCTGGAGTTGACCGGTCGTAGCGACATGGCCAATGATCCCGGCCATGCCTGCCGCCATCGCCACTCGTTCCCGTCAGGCCTCCGACGCCGCGCTCCGGTTCGGTCGGGTCGCGGCCATGGGCACCGTCACGGTGCTGATCCTCATCGCGGGGGTGTGGGCGTCCTGGCACACCGCGCCGTACGTGATGCTCACCAAGGGACGTGAGCAGGGCACGATCGCGGTGACGCGGTGCGACGGCGGCACGTGCACCGGGCCGTACACACCGGTCTCGACGGGGTCGAAGGCCCGCGACCAGGTGGTGATCGACCACACCGTGGCGGTGCGCAAGGGGCAGACCTACAGCGTCGTCGTGAAGCCGGGGTCGGACGAGGTGGTCCGCTCGGGCCCGGCCGGGATCCTGTACGCGTGGGCCCCACTGGGCGGTGCGCTGCTGCTGGCCTCGGTGGTCGTGGCGGGCGGGCTGCGGCGGACCCGGGCGGCGTGGGTGCTGGCGGGGTCGGGCTTCGCGCTGCTGACGGTGGTCTTCGTGGCGTTGTGAGCCGTAGGGCATGAGGGTGCCCCCGAGGTTCGTCGGTCGGTACGAACCCCGGGGGCACCCTTCGCCGTTCCCGGGTGGTCAGCCGGTGTTGCGCAGGCCGGCCGCCACGCCGTTGACCGTGAGCAGCAGGGCCCGGGAGAGCAGCGGGTCGGGTTCCCGGCCGGCCGCCGCCGCGTCGCGCTGCCGCTTGAGCAGGGTGACCTGGAGGTAGGAGATCGGGTCGAGGTAGGCGTCGCGGATGGCGAAGGTCTGCCTGAGCACGGGCTGTGCGTCGAGGAGTTCGCTCTCGCCGGTGACGCGCAGCACCTCGCGCACGGTGAGTTCGTGCTCGGCCCGGATGGTGTCGAAGATGTGCTTGAGCTCGTCGGGGACGAGGGTGTCGACGTAGTGCTGCGCGATGCGCAGGTCGGTCTTGGCGAGGGTCATCTCGACGTTGGAGATGAAGTTGCGGAAGAAGTGCCACTGTCCGTGCATCTCGTCGAGCACGGTGTCCCCTTCCAGCCGCAGGCCCGCCTCGCGCAGCGCCTTCAGCCCGGAGCCGACGCCGAACCAGCCGGGCACGATCTGCCGGGACTGGGTCCAGCCGAACACCCAGGGGATGGCGCGCAGTCCGTCGAGTCCGGCACCGGAGTCGGGGCGGCGCGAGGGACGCGAGCCCAGGTGCAGGTCGGCGAGCTGGTCCACCGGGGTGGAGGCGAAGAAGTACGCCGGCAGATCGGGGTCCTCGACGAGCCTGCGGTAGGCGGCGTGGGCGGCGTTGGACACCACGTCCATCGCGGCGTCCCAGCGGGCCAGCGCCTCCCCCGACTGGCGCGGGGCGGTGTGCAGGGCGGAGGCCTGAAGGGTCGCCGCGACCGTCAGTTCCAGGTTCTCCCTGGCCAGGGACGGGATGAGGTACTTGTCGGAGATGACCTCGCCCTGCTCGGTCACCTTGATCTCGCCCTCCAGAGTGCCCCAGGGCTGGGCGAGGATGGCGTCGTGGGTGGGGCCGCCGCCGCGGCCGACGGTGCCGCCGCGGCCGTGGAAGAGCCGCAGCCGTACGCCGTAGCGGTGGGCGACGTCGCGCAGGCGCCGCTGGGCGCGGTGGATCTCCCACTGGCTGGTGGTGATGCCGCCGAACTTGGAGGAGTCGGAGTACCCGAGCATGACCTCCTGCACTTCGCCCCTGAGCGCGACCAGGCGCCGGTAGGACGGGTCGGAGAGCATGTCCTCCAGGATCGTGTCGGCGGCCCTCAGCTCGTCGGTGGTCTCCAGCAGCGGCACGATGCCGATCCTGGCCCAGCCGGCGTGCAGGTCGACGAGTCCGGCCTCGCGGGCCAGCACGGCGGCGGCGAAGACGTCGTCGGCGCCCTGGCACATGGAGATGATGTACGACTCGATGACCTCGGGCCCGAAGACGCTCAGGGCCCGCTTGACCGTCTCGAAGACGCCGAGGGTCTTGGCGCCGGCCGCGTCGACGGGGGCCGGGGTGGGGGCGAGCGGCCTCCTGGACCTCAGCTCCTTGGCGAGCAGCTTGGCGCGGTACTCGCGGGGCATGTCGGCGTAGCGCCAGGACTCCTCGCCGAGCCGGTCGAAGAGCTGGCCGAGGGCGTGGTGGTGGGCGTCGGCGTGCTCGCGGACGTCCATGGTGGCCAGCTGGAGGCCGAAGGCGGCCAGGGTGCGGATGGTGCGGCCCAGGCGGCCGTCGGCGAACAGGCCGCCGCGGTTCTCCCGCAGGGAGTCCTGGATGATCCGCAGGTCGCGCAGGAGTTCGGCGGTGCCGAGGTAGTCGCGGCCTGCCTCGTGCGCGGTGCCGGTGGCCAGGCGCTGCTTGGTGTTGACAAGCTTCTGGCGGATGCAGGTGGCCTTGAGCCGGTAGGGCTCCTCGGCGTTGAGCCGCTTGTAGCGGGGGCTGATCTCCGGCAGGTTCTCCAGGTCGGTCCCGAGGGACTGGAGCAGTGCGTCGGTGGCGCCGGTGTAGCGGATCGAGTTGGACAGGAAGCCGCGCAGCTCGTCGATCATGTCGAGGGCGTCGTTGATGCCGTGCTCGTGCTGGAGGATCAGCACGTCCCAGGTGACCTCGGGGGTCACGTTGGGGTTGCCGTCACGGTCGCCGCCGATCCAGGTGCCGAAGGTGAGGGGGCGGGTGTCGTCGGGCAGCTTGACGCCGACGCGCTCCAGTTCCGCGGTGAGGTCCTCCAGGACGTCGCCGACGGCGCCGGCGTGGAGTTCGTCGAGGTAGTAGATGGCGTTGCGGGACTCGTCGGCGGGCTCGGGACGGACGACGCGGAGCTCGTCGGTCTGCCAGACGAGGTCGATGTTCTCTGCCAGCCGGGTGTCCAGGCGGCGGCGGTCGGACTCGGCGACCGGGGCCTCCAGGAGCGCGGCGATGCGCCGGAGCTTGTTGAGGACCGAGCGGCGGGCGGCCTCGGTGGGGTGGGCGGTGAAGACCGGGCGAACGTTCAGGTGCCGGACGGTCTCGCGCAGGTGTTCGGGGTCGGCGTCCTTGAGACGGTCGGCGGTGCGGGCGAGCAGGCCGCCCTCGGCGGCGCGCCGGGCACGCAGTTCGCGTCCGCGGTGCACCTGCTCGGTGACGTTCGCCAGATGGAAGTAGGTGGAGAAGGCGCGGACCAGCTTGGCCGCGGTGTCGAGTTCGGTTCCGCGCAGCAGTTCGGCGGCGGCCTCACCGTCCTCTCGGGTGAGGCGGCGGACCTTCTCGACCAGGTCGAGGAGCTCGGGGCCTTCCTGCCGTACCAGGGCCTCCCCGAGGAGGTCACCCAGTCGGCGGATGTCGGCACGCAGCTCGGCGCTGGTCGTCGTCTGGTCGTCGGCACTGCTCACAGGTGCGGCTCCTTGCGGGTTGAAGCACGTCTGGGAGGGGACCCGGACGAGTGCCGCGCGGCGGCTGCCGCTTACGGGCCAGGTGTCCGGGAAGGAATTCTTCAGAGCGGACCGCGCTGTCCGACCGCCTCCAAGTCTAGGTGTCGAGGGGGACGCGCAGGCTAGGGGCTCTTGCCGCGGCGCGACACGCTGCCATACTTACGACGCCGTAGGTTACGGAACCGTAGGGAGCTGACCGGTTCCCTGACCCCCGATGACCCCTCTCGACCCTCGACCCCACAGGGGACGCCCATGACCACAAGCTCCGATGTGATCGACGACGCCCCGAAGGCGACCGACACCTCTCTTCCCTCCGCCACCCTGGGAGGTGAGCAGAAGCGTTCGATCGAGCAGATCACGCTGCTGCTCTTCATCACCGTTCCGTTCCTCGCACTGCTCGCGGCGGTGCCGCTGGCGTGGGGCTGGGGGGTGAGCTGGCTGGACCTCGGCCTGCTGGTCTTCTTCTACTTCCTCGGCTGTCACGGCATCACGATCGGTTTCCACCGGCATTTCACACATGGCTCGTTCAAGGCGAAGCGGCCGCTGAGGATCGCGCTGGCGATCGCGGGGTCGATGGCGGTCGAGGGACCCCTGGTCCGCTGGGTCGCCGACCACCGCAGGCATCACAAGTTCTCCGACCACGAGGGTGATCCGCACTCCCCGTGGCGGTACGGCGAGACGGTTCCGGCGCTGCTGAAGGGCCTGTGGTGGGCCCATGTCGGCTGGATGTTCGACGAGGAGCAGACGCCGCAGGACAAGTACGCCCCGGACCTGATCAAGGACCGGACCCTGCGGACGATCTCCCGTCAGTTCATCCTGTGGACCGTGGTGTCGCTGCTGCTGCCGGCGCTGATCGGCGGCCTGGTCACGATGTCGTGGTGGGGCGCGTTCACCGCGTTCTTCTGGGGCTCGCTGGTCCGGGTGGCGCTGCTGCACCACGTGACCTGGTCGATCAACTCCATCTGCCACGCGGTCGGCAAGCGCCCGTTCAAGTCGCGGGACCGCTCGGGCAACGTGTGGTGGCTGGCGGTCCTGTCCTGCGGCGAGTCCTGGCACAACCTGCACCATGCCGACCCGACCTCGGCCCGGCACGGGGTGGAGCGCGGCCAGCTGGACTCCTCGGCCCGGATCATCCGCTGGTGCGAGCGGTTCGGCTGGGCCTATGACGTGCGCTGGCCGTCACGCTCGCGTATCGATTCCCGCCGCAACGACGGGGAGGGCGACTCCCGCCGCCGGAGGAAGACCGCCGAGGCGGCATGATTGACGGCGTGGCGACCGACTCCAGCACCCCCAGCAATGACAAGCCGCGGCGCACGCGCCGTACCCGTATGACCGGTGCCGAGCGCCGCCAGCAACTGCTGGAGATCGGTCGCACGCTGTTCGCGGCGAAGGGCTTCGAGGGCACCTCGGTGGAGGAGATCGCGGCCAAGGCCGGGGTGTCCAAGCCGGTGGTGTACGAGCACTTCGGCGGCAAGGAGGGCCTGTACGCCGTCGTGGTGGACCGCGAGATGCGGCGGCTGCTGGACATGGTCACCAGCTCGCTGACGGCGGGCCACCCCCGCGAACTGTGCGAGCAGGCGGCGTTCGCGCTGCTGGACTACATCGAGGAGTGCACGGACGGCTTCCGCATCCTGGTCCGCGACTCCCCCATCCCCCAGTCGACGGGTTCCTTCGCCTCCCTGATCTCCGACATCGCCACGCAGGTGGAGGACATCCTGGGCCGCGAGTTCAAGTCGCGCGGCTTCGACCCGAAGCTGGCCCCGCTGTACGCCCAGGCGCTGGTCGGCATGGTCGCCCTGACCGGCCAGTGGTGGCTGGACGTCCGCCGCCCGAAGAAGGCGGAGGTCGCCGCCCACCTGGTGAACCTGGCCTGGCACGGGCTGGACGGACTGGAGCCGCGGCCCCGGCTGATCGGGCACCGCAAGTCCTAGGCGAGCGGCTCCAGGAACTCCAGGCGGTTGCCGACGGGGTCCTCGGAGTAGAAGCGTCTGTGGCCCGGCAGGCCGTCGTCCCAGACGACCTTCGCGCCGTGCGCCGCGAGCCGGGCGGCGAAGGCCTCGACGGCCGTCACCCGGAGCCCCGGGTGGGCCTTCCCCGCGGGGCGGAAGTCCCGCTCGATGCCCAGGTGGAGCCGGACGGCCCCGGCCTGGAACCAGCAGCCGCCGCGCGCGGCCAGAGACGGCGGCTTGGGGACCTCCGTCATGCCGAGGACACCGGCGTAGTACGCCCGCAGGTCGTCCTCGGAGCCGGGCGGTGCGGCGAGCTGGACGTGGTCGACGGCGGCGAGCATGCCTCACGCCTCCTTGGTGGCGACCGCGAAGATGCGGCGGAAGGGGAACGGGGTGCCGTGCGGTCCGGCCGGGTAGGCCACCCGCAGGGCGGCGCGGTACTCGGCCAGGAACTCCTCGCGGGCCGCCGGGTCGTCGGCGAGGGCGGTGAGCACGGGTCGCAGACCGGTGCCCTTCACCCAGTCCAGCACCGGGTCCTCACCGGTCAGCAGGTGGATGTACGTGGTCTCCCAGACGTCGGCGGCGCAGCCGAGGCCGGTCAGCCGCTCCAGATAGGCCTCGGGGGCGAGCACCGCGTCCTCGTGGCGCAGGACATCCGCGAGCCGGTCGCGCCTGCGGGCGGAGCCGGCGAGTTCGCGCATGAGCCGGTGACTGGGGGCGGAGAAGTTGCCGGGGACCTGGAAGGCGAAGGTGCCGCCGGGGCGCAGCCCCGCCACCCAGTCGGCGAAGCGGTCCGCGTGCCCGGGCACCCACTGGAGCGTGGCGTTGCTGACGATCAGGTCGTACGGCTCGCCGGGGGTCCAGGTGCGGGCGTCAGCGGGAGTGAAGTCGAGGCGGCCGCCGCCGGGGGTGGGGCCCTGGTGGTCGACCACGGCCTTGTCGAGCATCGCCGGGGAGTTGTCGTAGCCGGTGATGTGCGCGGTGGGCCAGCGGTCGGCGAGCAGAGCGGTCACGTTGCCGGGGCCGCAGCCGAGGTCGGCGATGCGGGGCCGGTCGCCGGGCAGAGCGGGGACGCGGGCGAGGAGGTCGGCGAAGGGGCGGGCCCGGTGGCCGGCGTGGCGCAGGTACTGGGCGGGATCCCAGGCAGGGCTGTGGGCGGACATGGCGGCCTCCTGAAGGTGCGGGGAGTCGTCGACGGCTGCGTTCACCACTCTCCCCCGGTAGTTATCTCGACGTCAAGAAACTCGATGCCAAGAGACTTCATGTCGACACAACCACTACACTGATCGCCATGGAGGACGAGGTCGATCGGCTGGTCGCAGCATGGCGCCGGGAGCGCCCGGACCTCGACGTGGAACCGCTCGAGGTGCTCAGCCGGGTGAGCAGGCTGGCCCGGCACCTGGACCGCGCACGCCGTCTCGCCTTCTCCGAGCACAGTCTGGAGCCCTGGGAGTTCGACGTCCTGACGGCGCTCAGGCGCGCGGGCTCGCCCTACCAGCTCTCCCCCGGGCAACTGCTGACCCAGACGCTGGTCACTTCGGGCACGATGACGAACCGCATCGACCGGCTGGCCAAGAAGGGCCTGGTGGAGCGACTCCCCGACCCCAGCGACCGGCGCGGGGTGCTGGTCCGCCTGACGGACGAGGGCCGGGACCGCGCCGACCGGTCCCTGGCCGGGCTCCTGGACCAGGAGCGCGCGCTGCTGGCCGAGCTGTCGACCGCGCAGCGCGGCGAACTGGCCGGCCTGCTACGCCAGTTGACCGCCCCGTTCGACAACATCCCCGGCTAGTGCTGCGGCCGGAAAGGTTTGCCGGGAAGCTCGCGGCGTCCGGTGCTGGGGGTACCTCCCACGCCGTTCAGGCTGTGGGGGAGCATCGTAAGGCGGAGCATCACCCTCGTACTGGATGTACTCGGGCGATGCGACAACGCGGCTGCGGGTCCCCCCTGCTCGAAGAGCTTGGGGGAGCCGTGCCGGGCGTCGCGAGCCGGTGAACCTTTCCGGTCGCAGCACTAGAGGACCTGCCGGGCGGACCGGCGCGGGCTCAGGCGCTGCTGCTCTCCTCCACCCCGATCCGCCCGGCGGGCCCCAGATCGGCCGGCCCCACCCCGGCCCGGCGGGCCAGTGCCACGGCGGCCAGCGTGGAGTGCACGCCGAGCTTGCCCAGAACGTTCTGCATATGGGTGCGCACAGTGTGCGGGGACAGGTACAGCCGCTCGGCGACGGCCTTGCGGCCCAGCCCCGCGACCATGCAGCGCAGCACCTCCCGCTCGCGCGGCGTCAGCGACTCCACGAGGCGCTCGCTCTCGGTGCGATGCTTGCGGGCGGCGGTCAACTCCCGCAGTACACCGGTGAGCAGGGCGGGCGGCAGATGGGTCTCGTCGCGCAGGACTCCGCGGATGACGGTGAGCAGCCGGGACAGCGAGCAGTCCTTGGCGACCCAGCCGCAGGCACCGGCCTGGAGGGCGAGCGCGGCGCGCCGCGGGTCGTCCTTCTCGGCGAGTACGACGGTCCGCACCCCCGGCTGGGCCCCCCGCACCCCCGCGACCAGCGAGATCCCGTCCACCAGTCCGTCCGCGTCGCCCTCCCGCACGGGGACGGCGGGCCGGACCCCGGGGACGGTGCCGCCGAGGTCGGCGTCGACGAGCACGACGTCGAAGCGGCGGCCGTCGGCGGCCGCCCGCTCCAGGCAGCGCAGTGCCGCCGGGCCGGAGCCGGCCGCGGACACCTCGACGTCGGGCTCGGCGGCCAGGGCGGCGGCGAGCGACTCGGCGAAGATGCGGTGGTCGTCGACGACCAGGACTCGGACACGAACCACTGATAACCCCCTTCCCCACGCTCCTGGTCAGAGCAGGGGAGTCTCCCATCGTCGGAGAACGCCGAGCGGCACGGACCCGACGTCCGGAGCCGAGCGCGGTCGCACGGCCCTCGCCGTACCGGACCGCCATCCGCCTCCGGTGTCCTGCCCGAGCCCTCTCGCCCCCCTGACCAGCACCGGCCCCCACCGGTGCCGCTCATCAGGGTACGGCCGGCAGCCGGGAGGGGAAGGCAATTCGCAGAACTGACCGGCCGACGCGTTTAGGGTGTGCCGCATGTTTCGTATTGAGGCAGAAGTCGACAAAGCGCGCCACGATCTGCTCCGCTCCCGCCTCCGCGACACGAACACGGCGGCCTCCCCGCTCATCGACGCCCTGCGCAGAACCCCCGCCGTCCGAGAAGTCCCCATCCATCTCTGGGCGTTGGACGACGCCGGCGATCTGGCGGGCGGGCTGGTGGGCCACACCTGGGCGACCTGGCTGCATGTGACCCACCTCTGGGTCGACGACCCCCACCGCGGCACGGGCCTCGGCTCCCGCCTGCTGACCCGCGCCGAGCGCATCGCCCACCGCGAACGCGCCTGCGTCGCCGCCCGCCTGGAGACCTGGGACTTCCAGGCCCCGGATTTCTACCGCAGGCACGACTACAAGGTGGTCTGCGCGATCCCCGACTACCCGCCGGGGATCACCGAATACACCATGATCAAACGCCTGCCCTGACCGAACCGGCTCCCGGCGAAGGGACTCGCGTCCGCTCCCGTTCCGTCAGGCCAGCCGCCTCGCGCCCGCCGAGGGAACCGCCTCGAAGACACGCGGGGTCCCGTGGCCCGCGTCCGTGAAGGACTGCTCGATCGCCTTGGTGAGGGCGGGGACGTCGGAGGACTCGGCCAGGACGATCGCCGAGCCGCCGAAGCCGCCGCCGGTCATCCGGGCGCCGAGGGCGCCGGAGGCGAGGGCCGTGTCGACGACCAGGTCCAGTTCGGGGCAGGAGACGCGGAAGTCGTCGCGCAGGGAGGCATGGCCCTCGGTCAGGATCGGGCCGATCGACCTGATGTCGCCCGACTCCAGAAGGGACACCACCCGTTCCGCCCGCCCGTTCTCGGTGACGACGTGGCGGACCAGCCGGGCCACCTCCTCCTCGCCGGCCAGGTCGGCCAGCGCCGCGTCCAGACCTCCGTAGGGGATGTCGCGCAGGGCGTCCACGCCCAGCAGGGCCGCGCCCTTCTCGCAGCCCGCGCGGCGCCTGCCGTACTCGCCGCCGCTGTGGGCGTGCTGGACCCGGGTGTCGACGACCAGTAGGCGCAGGCCCTCGGCGGCCAGGTCGAAGGGGATCTGACGCTGGGACAGGTCGCGGGTGTCCAGGAACAGGGCGTGGCCCGACTCGCAGCAGGCCGAGGCGGTCTGGTCCATGATGCCGGTGGGGGCGCCGACGTAGACGTTCTCGGCGCGCTGGCACAGGCGGGCCAGTTGCCAGCCCTTCAGGCCGAGGGCGTAGAGGTCGTTCAGGGCCAGGGCGACCACGACCTCCAGGGCCGCGGAGGAGGACAGGCCGGCGCCCGTGGGGACCGTCGACGCCAGGTGGACGTCCGCGCCGGTCACCTCGTGACCCGCCTCGCGCAGGGCCCAGACCACGCCCGCGGGGTAGCCGGTCCAGTTCCGGTCGGACTCCGGGGCGAGGTCGTCGACCCGCAGTTCCACGGGCGCTCCCGGCACATCGGCCGAGTGCAGCCGCAGTACGCCGTCGTCGCGGCGCGCGACCGCGGCGGTCGTGACGTGCGGCAGCGCGAAGGGCATCACGAAGCCGTCGTTGTAGTCGGTGTGCTCGCCGATCAGGTTGACGCGGCCCGGCGCCGCCCAGACCCCCTCCGGCTCGGCGCCGTACAGCTCGGTGAAGCCTTCCCGGACCTCAAGTGCCCCCACTTACCGCTCCCTTGCGATGTACTGCGCGAACTCCCAGGCATCCGCGACGATACCCGCGAGATCCGCGCGGGTCGGGTTCCAGCCGAGCTTTTCGCGGGCGGCCGCGGCCGAGGCGACCAGGACCGCCGGGTCGCCGGCCCGGCGCGGGGCCACGACCTCCGGGACGGGGTGGCCGGTGACCCGCCGGACGGTCTCGACGACCTCGCGGACGGAGAAGCCGTTGCCGTTGCCGAGGTTGCACACCAGGTGCTCGCCGGGCCGGGCCGCGTCCAGGGCCAGCAGATGGGCCTCGGCGAGGTCCGCCACGTGGATGTAGTCGCGTACGCAGGTGCCGTCCGGGGTCGGGTAGTCGTCGCCGTAGACGGAGATCGCCTCCCGCCTGCCCTGGGCGACCCGGAGGACCAGCGGGATCAGGTGCGACTCGGGATCGTGGCGTTCGCCGTACGCGCCGTGGGCGCCGGCCACGTTGAAGTAGCGCAGCGAGACCGCGCCCAGGCCGTGGGCCGCCGCCTCGCCGGCGATCATGTGATCGACGGCGAGCTTGGAGGCGCCGTAGGGGTTGGTGGGCCGGGTCGGGGCCGTCTCGACGATCGGGACCCGCTCCGGTTCGCCGTAGGTCGCCGCCGTGGAGGAGAAGACCAGCGTGCGCACGCCGGCCTCGCGCATCGCGGTGAGCAGGGCCATCGTGCCGCCGACGTTGTTCTCCCAGTACTTCTCCGGCTTCACCACCGACTCGCCCACCTGCGAGAAGGCGGCGAAGTGCAGCACCGCGGCGAAGGAGGGGTCCAGCCACTTGGCGGCGTCCCGGATGTCGCCCTCGACGAAGGAGGCGCCCGCGGGCACGCCCTCACGGAAGCCGGTGGACAGGTTGTCGAGTACGACGACCTCGTGACCGGCCTCCAGCAGGTGCTGGGCGACCACACTGCCGACGTAGCCCGCGCCACCCGTCACCAGGTACTTCCCGCTCATGAACCCGCTACCTCCCGCAGTCGCTCGGCCGCACGCTCCGGCGGCACGTCGTTGATGAACACGTTCATGCCGGACTCGGAACCCGCGAGGAACTTCAGCTTGCCGGAAGTGCGGCGGATGGTGAAAAGCTCGAGGTGGAGCGCGAAGTCGTCGCGCGTGACACCGTCGGAGCCGGCCGGCATGCCGAACGGGGCCTGGTGCCAGGCGGCGATGTACGGAGTCGGCGGGGCGCCCTCGCCGAAGAGCCGGTCGAAGCGCCGCAACAGGTCCAGATAGATCCCGGGGAACTCGGCGCGCGCCGCCTCGTCGAGACCGAGCAGGTCGGGGACCCGGCGCCGGGGGTACAGGTGGACCTCGTAGGGCCAGTGCGCCGCGTACGGGACGAAGGCCACCCAGTGGTCGCCCTCGACGACGACCCGCTCGCCGGCCAGTTCCCGCTCCAGGACCGCGTCGAAGAGGTTCTCCCCACCGGTGGCCTCCCGGTGGGCCGCCAGTGAGCGCAGCATCAGCGCGGTGCGCGGGGTGGTGAAGGGGTAGGCGTAGATCTGGCCGTGCGGGTGCCCCAGCGTCACGCCGATCTCGGATCCGCGGTTCTCGAAGCAGAACACCTGCTCCACGGAGGGCAGTTGGGACAGCTCCGCGGTGCGGTCCGTCCACGCGTCCAGGACCAGCCGGGCCTGCCGCTCGCTCAGGCCGGCGAACGAGGCGTCGTGGTCGGAGGTGAAGCAGACGACCTCGCAGCGGCCGAGGTCGCCGGTCAGCGAGGGGAAGCGGTTCTCGAAGACCACCACGTCGTAGGAGGAGTCGGGGATCTCGCTCAGGCGGTCGCCCGTGGAGGGGCACAGGGGGCACTCGTCGGCCGGCGGGTGGTAGGTGCGGCCCTGGCGGTGGGAGGCGACGGCGACCGCGTCGCCGAGCAGCGCGTCCCGGCGCACCTCCGAGGTGGTGACCGTCGGCTCCAGCGGTCGCCGGTCCACCGCGTCGCGCACGGTGTCGTCCCGCAGGTCGTAGTAGACGAGCTCACGACCGTCGGCCAGCCGGGTCGAGGTCTTCTTCACTGTTGGAACTCCCTACTGGTCCCCGGGCCACCGGTCCGCGAGTCCGCACCCCGTCGGCACCCCACCACCCCCAACACAATCAAACATAACACGCCACAACCCACCACCCCTTTCAGGTCACGATCGAACAAAGCCCATCAACAACCTCGGCATGGCGGAACAACAGCGCCCAGTACGGCGCGTACACCGTGCACTGGTACTGGATCGGCGCCATCCCGGCCATGGTCTTCCTCGGCCCGGTGATGATGCCCTTCTACTACGGCTCCAAGGTGCGGTCCGTACCCGAGTTCCTGCTGCTGCGCTTCGACCGGCCGGCGCATCTACTCAGTTCGATCCTGTTCGCCTTCGCGGCCATCCTGATCGCCGGAGTGAACCTCTACGCCCTCGCGATCGTCGTCGAGGCGCTGCTGGGCTCCTCGGCGGCCTTTCACCCGGCACCCACCATGCGACCGTACGCGCGACACCCGAACAGCCGCACCCTCTTCCGATGCGATCACCCCGATCAGCGAACGCCAGGCACACGCGTTCGAGTTCGACCGGCTCCAACGGGCAGGCCGTCAGGGCGCTCCGCGCCCTGGAATCCGGATGCGGCGGCACTCCGCGCCGCTGTCACACGATGCGATTCCTACCCGGTCTGAACGGCGGGCCCCCTCGCAAGAGAGCAGGTGAACCGGGCGCCCCCCGTCCGGCGCGGGAGAGCCGGGCCGGACGACGGGGTCACGTCAGCGGGCCCGCGCGGTCCAGCAGGCCGGTGCGGGCCGCCAGGGCCGCCGCCTCCAGCCGCGAGCCCACCCCGAGCTTCATCAGGACGCGCTGGACATGGGTCCGGGCCGTGCTGGGGGCGATGCCCATGCCGGCCGCGATCAGGCGGGTGTCCTCGCCCTCGGCGACCCGGACCAGGACCTCCACCTCGCGCGGGGTGAGCATCCGCAGCAGACGCTGGCCCTCGTCGTCCGGTGGGGCGGCGGGGTTCAGCAACTCGCCGAAGGCGCCCTGGAGGAGCTGGGGAGCGACGGCGGCCTCGCCCGCCCTCGCTTTGTTGATCGCCCGCTCGACGCCCTCGATGCGCTCGTCATGGCGTACGTATCCCGAGGCCCCCGCCGCGAAGGCGGCCGCGATGCCGCGCGGGGACGGAACCGGGCCGAGCACGACCACCACGACCTGCGGACGCTCCCGCTTGATCTTCACCACCGGGTCGAAGGTGCCGGGCTCGGCCGGTGCCGCCGTGCCCAGCAGGCACACCTCCGGAGCGCGGCTGATCACCAGGTCCGCCGCGCCCGCGGCCGGCGCCGCGGCGGCGAGCACGCGGTGTCCGCGCAGCTTCAGCGCCGAGGCCAGCGCCTCGGCCAGTAGCCGGTGGTCGTCGACCACCATGAGCCGCACTCCCATCGAGCCCCCAGTCCCCCCAAGGATGTCCAACCCCGGGCGGCGGCCCCCCGGCACGCCGCCCGTCATGCCCCCGGAAGCTACACGCTTGTTCGACGTCGCGCTGCCCCTACCGGCGAGAAGTACCCCCGGATCGGCGGACTTTTCGCATTCCTCGCATTCAAAACTCATTTCGAGGGTCATGCGAGGGCGCCGAGTGGTAAGCGCACGGCCCCGCCCCCGGTCAGGGGCGGGGCCGTCTCGTTCCGGTCGTGCGGCGGATCAGCCGCCCGCTCCGAAGGCCAGCGCCAGGTAGTCCTTGCCGAGGGACGAGGACGACGCCTTGCGGGCGTAGATCGACGACATGTAGAGGTGGCCCTGGGAGTAGAGGAACTCCGCGCGGTCCGGGGACATGGAGGTCTCCGCGTCGCGCACGTCCCGCGAGGCCGGGTTCTCCAGCAGCTTGGTCTGCTTGAAGCTGCCGCCGTCGATGCTGACGATCTGGCCGCCCTTGTCGTAGGGCGGGCTCTTGTACGCGATGAGGTCGGCGCCGTCCATGCGCAGCGGGTAGATGTGGTAGCCGTCGCCCGCGTCGGCGCGCTGGCCGGTCTGCTTGCCGGTGCCCAGGTCGAACGCGACGATCTCGTTGGTCTTGCGGAACTCCTCGCTGCCGTCGTGGTCCTCGGTGGGCACGTACAGCCGGTCGCCGCCGACCGCGAGGCCCCGGCAGTCCTCGACCCTGCTGATGCCGTCGCAGCGGGCCGCGTAGGTGTCGCCGGGCGCCGAGATGTGGGCGCGCAGCTTGCCGGTCCCGTTGTCGATGGAGAAGAAGTCCGAGATGCCGCTGCCGTCGCCCGCGCTCTGGCCGACGTCGGCGGCGACGACGAGCGGATCGGTCGAGACGATCGCGGCGTACTCGATGCCCTGCGACATCTTGTACTCCGAGATCACCTTGCCGGACTTCGGGTCGATCGTCTGGATGTGCAATTGGCGCTGCCCGTACTGGCCGCACTTGCGCACCGCGACCAGCTTGGCGCCGCCGCCGTACCCGGAGTCGTAGCAGGTGTCGGCCGCCTTCGGGGCCCACAGGACCTTGCCGTCCGCGATGTCGAAGGCAGCGCCGCCGCTGGTGCCGCCCACGGCGACCGTGCCGCCGCTGACGGTGACGTTGTCGAGCCTGATGGGCTGGTCACCGGACTTGACGGTCTGCGTCCACAGTTTCTTGCCCGCGTCGAGGTCGATCGCCGCGACCTGGCTGCAGCCGTGCGTGGGCTTGTCCTTGGTCGGCATGGCCGGCTCGTAGACGATCGCCGACTTGCCGTCCGAGGTGGTGTGCTTGCTGGCCTCGCACACCGGGCCGGGCAGCTCGATCGTCCACAGCTTGGTGCCCTTGTCCCGGTCGTAGCCGACGACCTCGGCGACGCCGCTCTTGACGTACGCCTTGCCGGTGAGCCAGGAGCCGGTGGTGGTGACCAGGTCGCTCACCTCGGGCATCGGCACCTGGTAGAGGACCTTGGCGGCCGGGTCGGACGGCGCCTTCTCCGTGCCGCCGGAGCCGGATTTCCCGTCGCCTTCCTTGCCGCCGGTGCCGCCGCTGGAACTGGCGGTGTCCTGCTTGCCGCCGTCGGACCTGTTCGAGTACCAGATGCCGGTGCCGATGATGAGCGCGATCACGACGACGGTCGAGACGATCATCGCCACCTGGGCGTTGACCTTCCGACCGCCGCCCGGCGCTCCGGTCTGCGGCTGCGTCGGCACGGTCGGCTGCTGGCCGGGATAGCCGTACCCGGACTGCTGGGCGCCGTACGGGTCCGGCTGCGCGGCGGGCGACTGGGCGTAGGGGTTCGGCTGCCCGCCCGGGTAGCCGTAGCCGGGCTGGGGCTGCGGCGGTCCGGCCGGGGGCGGCGTCTGCGGGGCGCCCTGCGGCGGCTGCGGGTAGCCGTAACCCGGCGCCGGCTGGGGGGACTTGGCGAAGTCCGGGCCGCCCGCGGGCGGCGTCTGCGGGGACTGTGCGGGCTGCTGCGGCTGCTGGCCCTGTGGCTGGCCGAAGCCGCCGGGCTGCGGCGGCTGGTTGGGCGGCGGGGGCGGCTGGGACATGGCGGGTGCACCTCGGAGGAAGCGGAGGGGACGGGACGACGGGGAAGCAGGGTGGCCGGAACGGCGTGCGGCGCCGGCCGCGCGTGGTGCGGCCGGCCGGGCTCACTTGCCGTAGGCGAGCATCAGCTTCTCCTTCGTGTCGGCCTTTCCGCGCAGCCGGGTGGTGGAGAGGTAGAAGCGTCCGTCGACCCAGTCGACGGCTCGCGAGTAGAAGCCGTTCTCGATCGACGCGGCGCCCTCCGGGTTCTGGAGCAGCTTCACCGGAGTGTGGGCCGAGCCCGCCGTCGCCACGGACACGATCTGGCCGCCCGCGTCGTACGACGGCTCGACGTACACGATGAGCTGCCCGTTCTCCACCTTGAGCGGCATCATCGAGGTGTCCGTCGGGGACTTCACGCGCCACTTCTCCTTGCCGGTGGCGAGGTCGAGGGCGACGATCTCGTTGGCGCCGGTGGTGACGTCGGTGGGCAGGTAGAGGGTGTCGGCGTCGGAGGCGACGGCCTGGCAGCCCTGGAGGTTACGGGCGAGGATGGCCCAGCCGCAGTCGGCGTTGAAATTCGACTTGGTGTCCACCTGGGAACGGATGGCGCCGCCGGTCAGCGTCGAGATGTTCCAGTGCTTCTTGTCCTTGTCCACCGAGTACAGGACCACCGGGTCGACGGAGTAGACACGCTCGACCGACCAGTTCTTGGGGATCTTCTTGGTCCACCTGACCGCGCCGGTCGCGGGGTCGAGCTCCTGCACCTCGTCGTGCTCGTTCGAACCGCCGGCCCCGCAGGACGCCACCGCGAGCAGCCGGGCACCGCCCGCGAAGGCGCCGGGGAAGCAGGCCTGGCCGTAGCGCCGCTTGTCGAAGAGCTTCTTGCCGCTGTCGATGTCGTACGCCGTGCCCGACTGCGAGCGGCCCACCATCAGCGTCTTGCCGGCCACGGTCATCTCGATGGTGAGCGTGCTGTCGAACAGCTCGCCGTCCTCGACCTTGATGGTCCAGCCCTTCGCCCCGGTGTTCAGGTCGATCTGCTGGAGCTGGTTGCACTTGGCGCGGTCGCTGCTGCCGCTCATGTAGGCCACGACCACCTTGTCGTCGGCCGTCTTCTGCGGTGTCACCGCGCAGATCTTCTCCGGGAACGTGATCGGTTCCCAGGTGGGCCTGCCGTCACCGACGTTGTAGGCGAAGACCTGCTTGTACGCCGCCTTCACCGCCGTCTTGCCGGTGATCCACATACCGGGGGCCTCGGCGCCGCCACCGGGCGCGGCGGGCGCCTCCTTGTACCAGAGCACCTTGGCCTCGCCGGACTTGCGGCCCGCGTTGAGGTCCTCCGCCTCCTCCTTGCCGTCGCCGCTGCCGTCACCGGGGTTGACCGGGGCGTCGGAGGCGGCCGACTTCGAGGGCTTCGCGTCGTCGCTCGCGTCGGCGACCGGCTTCTTGCCGCCGTCGTCGCCGCTGACGGCCCAGACGGTGACACCGGCGACGAGTACGGCGGCCACCGCGGCGCCGATGATGGCCGCGGTTTTGCCCTTGAACGGGCTGCCGGAGCCGCCGGGGGGCGGGGTGCCGGGCGCGCCCGCGAAGTGCGGCTGCTGCGGGTAGCCGTAGCCGGGCTGCTGCCCGTACGGACCCGGCTGCTGCGGCTGCCCGTACGGGCCGGGCGCGGCGGGCGCGCCGTAGGGGCCGGGCTGGGCGTAGGGCCCGGGCTGCTGCGGGTAGCCGTAGCCGGGCTGCGGCGGTCCGGCGGGCGGGGTCTGCGGCGGCTGGGCCGGGGGCGGGGGCGTGGCCTGGCGCGGGTCCTGGGGGGCACCGAAACCACCCTGGGCCGGTGGGTCCTGGGGGGCTCCGAAACCACCCTGGGCCGGTGGGTCCTGGGGGGCTCCGAAACCACCCTGGGCCGGTGGGGGCTGCGGCGGCCCGAAGCCGCCGGACTGCGGCGGCTGGTCCTGCGGTTGCTGCGGCTGATCCTGCGGTGCTCCGAAGCCGCCCTGGGGCGGCTGGCTGGGCGGCTGAGACATCAGCGCGCTTCCCCCTCAATTACTGCTTTTTAGCCACGCCCTGAGGTACTCGAAGAACCCAGAGCCGCCCGGGAAAGTCCCCGGACGGCTCATTCTTATCACTCGCAACCTGCCCGCCACCGGCCCGAGTCGGCCCCTGTTCCCAAGGGAGGACCGGCCTGTGACGCGCCCGTTATGCGTGGCGGGCCCGGGGGATTTCCCTCCAGAAAACCACCACGCGCCGTTCACACGGCGCGTGCGCCCGACCGCGGCGGGCCCGCCCGCAGCGCTACGCGTCCTCGGCGAGTTCGAGCCAGCGCATTTCCAGTTCCTCCCGCTCCCCCGCCAACGCGCGCAGCTCGGCGTCGAGTTCGGCGACCTTCGCGAAGTCGGTGGCGTGCTCGGCGATCCGCGTGTGCAGCGTGGACTCCTTCTCGGAGATCCGGTCCAACTGCCGCTCGATCTTCTGCAGTTCCTTCTTCGCCGCGCGCAGTTCGGCGGCGCTCCGCTCGGGCGCGGCCTGCTCGGCGGCGGGCGACGGGACCGGGGCGGCGGCCGCGGCCTGCTGCTCCATCCGCTGCCGCCGCTCCAGGTACTCGTCGATGCCGCGCGGCAGCATCCGCAGCGCGCCGTCGCCGAGGAGCGCGTACACCGTGTCGGTGGTGCGCTCGACGAAGAAGCGGTCGTGGGAGATGACGATCATCGAGCCGGGCCAGCCGTCGAGGACGTCCTCGAGCTGGGTGAGGGTCTCGATGTCGAGGTCGTTGGTGGGCTCGTCGAGGAAGAGCACGTTGGGCTCGGCCATGAGCAGGCGCAGGAGTTGCAGCCGCCGCCGCTCACCGCCGGACAGATCGCCCACCGGCGTCCACTGCTTCTCCTTGCCGAAGCCGAACGTCTCGCACAGCTGCCCGGCGGTCATCTCCCGCCCCTTGCCGAGGTCGACGCGCTCGCGCACCTGCTGCACGGCTTCGAGGACCCGCCAGTCCGGGTCGAGTTCGGCGACCTCCTGGGAGAGGTAGGCGATCTTCACGGTCTTTCCGACGGCGATCCGCCCGCCGGCGGGCTGTGCCTCGCCCTCGGTGCGGGCGGCGTCCGCCATGGCCCGCAGCAAGGAGGTCTTCCCGGCGCCGTTGACGCCGACGAGACCGATCCGGTCGCCCGGCCCGAGGTGCCAGGTGACGTGCTTGAGCAGCACCTTGGGCCCGGCTTGCACGGTGACGTCCTCGAGGTCGAAGACCGTCCTGCCCAGCCGCGAGGAGGCGAACTTCATCAGCTCGCTGCTGTCGCGGGGCGGCGGCACGTCGGCGATCAGCTCGTTGGCCGCCTCCACGCGGAAGCGCGGCTTGGAGGTGCGGGCGGGGGCGCCGCGCCGCAGCCAGGCCAGCTCCTTGCGGATCAGGTTCTGCCGTTTGGCCTCCTCGGAGGCGGCGATGCGTTCGCGTTCGGCGCGGGCGAAGACGTAGTCGGAGTAGCCGCCCTCGTACTCGTGCACCGCCCCGCGCTGCACGTCCCACATGCGGGTGCAGACCTGGTCGAGGAACCACCGGTCGTGGGTGACGCACACCAGCGCGGAGCGGCGCTCGCGCAGGTGCCGGGCCAGCCAGGAGATGCCCTCGACGTCGAGGTGGTTGGTGGGCTCGTCCAGGACGAGCAGGTCCTGCTCCTCGATGAGCAGCTTGGCCAGCGCGATCCGCCGCCGCTCGCCGCCGGACAGCGGCCCGATGACGGTGTCGAGGCCCTTGGGGAAGCCCGGCAGGTCGAGCCCGCCGAACAGTCCGGTCAGGACGTCCCTGACCTTGGCGTTGCCCGCCCACTCGTGGTCGGCCATGTCCCCGATGACCTCATGGCGGACGGTGGCCTCCGGGTCGAGGGAGTCGTGCTGCGTGAGCACCCCGAGCCGCAGTCCGCCGGAGTGCGTGACCCGTCCGGTGTCGGCTCCCTCCAGCCTGGCCAGCATCCGGATCAGTGTGGTCTTGCCGTCGCCGTTGCGCCCGACGACCCCGATCCGATCCCCTTCGGACACACCGAGCGAGACACCGTCGAGCAGGGCGCGCGTTCCGTACACCTTGCTGACGTTCTCGACATTGACCAGGTTGACGGCCATTTCACTCCTGTGCGCGGGGGTCGGTCAGCCTTCTAGCGTAGGGCCTCGCGGGCAGGGGACGGTGCGCGAGAGGACGGTCACTCTTTGTGATGACGTGATCGGGAACCGGCCGCTACCGTGGGAAGGCAGGTCCCAGGATCCCGCCATGGGAGGAACCATGACTGCCGAGCCCATTCCCGAGGTGACCGTGCCCGAGCCCGAGCCTGCGTCCCGGTGGCCGATGCCGCCTCAGGACGGCTGGACCGTGGACGACCTGCACACGCTGCCCGGCCTCCCGCCGCACACCGAGATGATCGACGGGAGCCTGGTTTTCGTGAGTCCGCAGCGCTATTTCCACAGCATTGTCATCGACCTGCTGGTGAGCGGCCTGCGCCGGACGACTCCACCGAGGCTGAAAGTCACCCGGGAGATGACCGTCGTCATCGACCGCAAGAACGGGCCGGAACCGGATGTCTCCGTGATCCGCGCTGAGGCGGTGACCAGCCGCAGCCAGACGTCCTTCCGGGCCTCCGACGTCGTCCTCGCCGTGGAAGTGGTCTCGCCCGACTCCGAGTCCCGCGATCGCGACACCAAGCCGCGCAAGTACGCCGCCGCGGGCATCGACCACTTCTGGCTGGTGGAGATGGTGGGCGAGGAGGAACGGCCGGTCGTCTACGTGTACGAACGCGATCCGGTCACCAAGACCTACATCGTCACCGGAATCCACCACGACCGTCTGAAGCTCTCCGTCCCCTTCGACATCGACATCGACCTGACGGAGATCGACACCCTCTGACCGGGCCGCTCAGAGCACCGTGGCCCCCGGCGCGGGCCCCGCCGCCACGCGTACCGCGCAGCACGTGCCGGACTCCCGCAGGGCTCGCGCCACCGTCCCCGCCGACTCGGCGTCCGCCGTGAGGAACGCCGTCGTCGGCCCCGATCCCGACACCAGGCCCGCCAGGGCCCCCGCCGCGCGGCCCGCCGCGAGGGTGTCCGCGAGGGACGGGCGCAGAGAGAGCGCGGCGGGCTGGAGGTCGTTGGTGAGCGCGGCGGCGAGGGCGGCGGTGTCCCCCTTCTCCAGCGCGGCCAGCAGGTCCTCGGAGGCGACCGGTTCGGGAATGTCCGTGCCCTCGCCGAGCCGGTCGAACTCGCGGAACACCGCCGGGGTGGACAGCCCGCCGTCGGCCATCGCGAACACCCAGTGGAAGGTGCCGCCGACCTCCAGCGGACGCAGCTTCTCGCCGCGCCCGGTGCCCAGCGCCGCCCCGCCGACCAGACTGAACGGCACGTCACTGCCCAACTCGGCGCAGATGTCGAGGAGTTCGCCACGGGAGGCGTTCGTGCCCCACAGTGCGTCACAGGCCGCCAGCGCGCCCGCGCCGTCCGCGCTGCCGCCGGCCATGCCGCCGGCGACCGGGATGTCCTTGGCGATGTGGATGTGCACGTCGGGGCGGCGGCCGTGGCGTTCGGCGAGGACGAGGGCGGCGCGGGCGGCGAGGTTCGTACGGTCCAGGGGGACCTGGTCGGCGTCGTGGCCCGCGCAGGTCACGCGCAGCTCGTCGGCCTCGGTGACCGTGACCTCGTCGTACAGGCCGACCGCGAGGAAGACGTTCGCCAGGTCGTGGAAGCCGTCGGGGCGGGCGGCGCCGACGGCGAGCTGGACGTTGACCTTGGCCGGAACGCGTACGGTGACGCTCACTTACCGGTCTCCTTGTGCTCGGCGATCCGCGCGAACTCCTCCACCGTCAGCGACTCGCCCCGCGCCTGCGGGGAGACCCCGGCGGCGACCAGGGCCGCCTCCGCCGCCGCGGCCGACCCGGCCCACCCGGCGAGCGCGGCCCGCAGGGTCTTGCGGCGCTGGGCGAAGGCCGCGTCGACGACGGCGAAGACCTCGCGCTTGGTGGCGGTGGTCGCGATCGGTTCCGTGCGCCGGACCAGGGACACCAGTCCGCTGTCGACGTTCGGCGCGGGCCAGAAGACATTGCGGCCGATGGCCCCGGCCCGCTTGACCTCGGCGTACCAGTTGGCCTTCACGGACGGCACGCCGTACACCTTCGAGCCGGGCGCCGCGGCGAGCCGGTCGGCGACCTCCGCCTGCACCATCACGAGGGTGCGCTCGATGCTCGGGAAGGTGTCGAGCATGTGCAGCAGGACGGGCACGGCCACGTTGTAGGGGAGGTTCGCGACCAGGGCGGTGGGCGCGGGGCCCGGCAGCTCGGTGACGTGCATCGCGTCGGAGTGGACCAGCGCGAAACGGCCGGCGCGCTCCGGCATGCGGGCGGCGACGGTCGCGGGCAGCGCGGCGGCGAGTACGTCGTCGATCTCGACGGCGGTGACCCGGTCGGCGGCCTCCAGCAGGGCGAGAGTGAGGGAGCCGAGCCCCGGGCCGACCTCGACGACCACGTCCTCGGGGTGGACGTCGGCGGTGCGGACGATGCGGCGGACGGTGTTCGCGTCGATCACGAAGTTCTGGCCGCGTTGCTTGGTGGGGCGTACGCCGAGCGCTGCCGCCAGTTCGCGGACGTCGGCGGGGCCCAGGAGGGCGTCGGGGACGGGGCTGCTCACGGCACAAGGGTACGGGGGCGCGGGTGGCGTGATTGCCACGGCCGCCGGAGCCGGGTCCGGCCCGCGGCCGCCCGAAGCGGAGGCCGGCACCCGGGGGACGGTCCGCCCGCGCCCCCGCCCGCCTACCCCCGCAACCGGTCGCCGCAGTGGGGCCAGGGGCTCGCCCCCCGGCTCACGTACAGCTTCTTCGCGCGGTAGGTCTGCTCCTCCGCCGGCGCGTCCTGGGGGCGGCCACGGCCGCCGAGGCTGTGCCAGGTGTCTTCGTCGAACTGGTACAGGCCGCCGTGCGTGCCCGAGGGATCCACGGCGTCCACCCGGCCGCGGGACTCGCACCGCGCCAGCCCCCGCCAGTCGAGGTGGTCGGCGCCCCGTACCGACCGCGGGTGCGCCTTGGTGCCGACGTTCACGATCTGCTTCCGCGGCGCGCGCACCACCTCCGACTCCACGCGCCACGGCCGCTGCCGCACGCCGTTGACCGTGCGCACGGAGTGCACGACCCGGCGCACTCCCGGCTGTCCGGCCCGCTCGACGACCTCCGTTCCCCTGAGCAGGGTCGGATCGGCGGTGCGCCGCACGGCGAACGGGATGAGCTCCTCGCGCACCTCCCGGCTCCCGGTGATCCGCAGCACGGTGACCGTCTGCCCGTCGCGAGGGAAGCTGCCCGGCGCCACGGAGGTGGTGTCCTGCCCCCGCAGGGTGATCCCGGCCTGCTCCACCACGTCCCGCACGGTCGCCGCGTTGGTGCGGACGGTGCGGGCGCGGCCGTCCGCCATGACGGTCACCGAACGCTCGGTGCGCACGTCGAGCGCGAGTCCGGCGCGTCCGATGGGCTTCGAGCGCGCGGCCGAGAGATACGCCCCCTCCGCGCGCACGCCCAGCTCCCTGAGCGCCTCCTCGACCGTGCGCGCCGTCGTCCACACCTCGCGGCGGTGTCCGTCGAGCGTGAGCCGGACCGGCCGCCCGTGGCGGACGGTGATCTCGTCGCCGCTGGTGAGCGCGGCCTCGGGGGCGGGCAGCACCACGTCGTGGGGCCCGAGCCGCACGCCCTCGTCGGCCAGCAGTCCTGAGACGTCGTCCGCGAAGGTGTGCAGGGTGCGCTCGCTGCCGTCGACGCTGAGCTCGATCGCCTTGTCCTCGGCGACGAACGCGGTGGTCCCGCCCGCCAGGAACGCGACGACCAGCGCGCGGGGCAGCAGCCGGCGCACGCACGCCTCCGGCCGCTCCGTGGACCACGCCCTGCGCCGCCGCGCGCCCCGGTGCGTGCCGCTCCCCGTGCCGCTTCCGGCCGGACGGGCCTGGCGGGGCAGTACCGGCTGGGTGGGCTCGTAAGCGGCGGACCGGCGGAGGGTCTCGTGGGCGGGCCGGTACGTGTCCGCGTAGGGCGACCCGTGGGGCCCGTACGGCAGTGTCTGCGCGGTGTGCACGTCGTGGTGGACAACAGTGGGCTCGTAGTCCTCGTGCGAGCCGTACCGCTGGTACGGGTTGTACTGCTCGTACGGGCTGCCGTAATGCTGGTACGGGTTGCGCTGCTGGTACGGGTTGTCCTGCTCGTACGCGCCGCCGTGCTGCTCGCACTGCTTGTACGGCCCGTAGGGCTCATACGTCTCGTAGGTCTCGTATGCGCCGTACGTCTCGTACGTCTCGTACCGCAGATCGCTCACGCGGCCAGAACCTAGCGGAGCGCCCGTCACTCTCCAAAGCGCTCCGGATGCGCTCAGTAGCCGAAGGCGCGGGCCGTGTTGACCGCCAGTGCCGTCGCCAGGGCGTCCTCGTCGATACCGCGCACGGCGGCCATCGCACGCACCGTGACCGGAACGAGGTACGGGGCGTTGGGCCGTCCGCGGTACGGCGCCGGGGTCAGGAAGGGCGCGTCGGTCTCCACCAGGACCAGCTCCACCGGGGCGACGGCGAGGGCGTCCCGCAGGTTCTGGGCGTTCTTGAAGGTGACGTTGCCGGCGAAGGACATGTAGTAGCCGGCGCGGGCGCACACCTCGGCCATCTCCGCGTCGCCCGAGTAGCAGTGGAACACCGTCCGCTCGGGGGCGCCCTCCTCCTTGAGGACGCGCAGGACGTCGGCGTGCGCGTCCCGGTCATGGATGACGAGGGCCTTGCCGTGCCGCTTGGCGATCTCGATATGGGCGCGGAAGGACCGCTCCTGCGCCGCCTTGCCCTCGGGGCCGGTGCGGAAGTAGTCAAGGCCGGTCTCGCCGACGCCCTTGACCTGGGGCAGCGCGGCCAGCCGGTCGATCTCGGCCAGGGCCTCGTCGAGCCCGGCGTCCCCGCCCGGCTCGCGCGCGCCCTGCCGCGACCAGCCGTCGGGGTCGCCGTGGACGATGCGCGGAGCCTCGTTCGGGTGCAGGGCGACCGTCGCGTGGACGCTGTCGTACGCCGCGGCCGTCGCGGCGGCCCACCGCGAGCCGTTGAGGTCGCAGCCGACCTGGACGACCGTCGTCACGCCCACCGACGCGGCCTTGGCCAGGCCTTCCTCGACCGTGCCGGACTGCATGTCGAGGTGGGTGTGGGAGTCGGCGACCGGTATCCGGAGCGGCTCCGGAAGCGGGGGCGCCGCGTTCTTGTCGGCGTTCGAAGGCATGCCCCGATCCTACGGAAGGGGCGGGTCCTCATCGCCCACCGCTCTCGTCCGGCTGCGCTCAGCCCGCCTTGCGGTGGAAGGGGTGCAGCAGATCCGACAGATGCCAGTGGTGGTCGTCGTGGCCGGTGCGGGTGTCCTGCGCGCGGTCCACCGCCTCCTCCCCCGGCGGGGACGCCTCGACCCGGTTCGCCACGGGCGCGGCCGGATGGTGGCGCTCCTCGTGCCGGTGCAGATGGCTCTGCGCGGACGACACCCGGCCCGCCATCATGATCCGGACGACGTGCCCGTCGCAGTTCTGGCAGCGCGGCCGGCTCAGCGGGGACGGCACGACGCGGCCGTCCGCCACGTACCGCACGCACTCGACGCCGTCGCCATCCGTGTAGTGCTCGATCTCGTACGACTGCTCCCACCCGTGCCCGCACCTCATGCAGGCGAAGGAGTAGGACTCGTTGACGACGGCCGTGGCCGTACCGCGGTGGTCGTACCGCCGCCCTGTGATGTCGCTCATGCCAGCTCCTCGTGTCCGCTGGACAAAGGGGACGGCTGCCTTGCCGTCCCGTCGTCCAGTGAACTCCTACGCCGTCGGCGACGCGCGAGGGCAGGGGAGTGTTGGAGGCGTTTTGGGCCCCGGTTGCCAAAGGGTCCCTCCGGCAGCCGAAGTCCCTTTGCCTTCCCGGACGGCTCTTTGCCGCCCCATGGGGCGGCCGCTCATGAGCGACGCGCCCTGCTCAGAGCGGGTGTGAGCGAGGTCTCACGCCCCCGCGCGCTTGGCGGCGACCACCGCGTCGAACACCTCCCGCTTGGGCACCCCGGCCTCGACCGCGACCGCCGCGATGGCCTCCTTGCGGCGTTCCCCGGCCTCCTCGCGTACCCGCACCCGCCGCACCAGTTCCTCGGGGCCGAGCTCCTCGGTCCCCTTCTCGGGCGCCCCCTCGACCACGACGGTGATCTCGCCGCGCACGCCCTCGGCGGCCCACGCGGCCAGCTCCCCGAGCCCGCCGCGGCGCACCTCCTCATAGGTCTTGGTCAGCTCCCGGCACACGGCGGCCCGCCGCTCGGCGCCGAACACCTCGGCCATCGCCGCGAGCGTGTCGTCGAGCCGGTGCGGGGCCTCGAAGTAGACCAGCGTGCGCCGCTCGTCCGCGACCTCCCGCAGCCGGGTCAGCCGCTCGCCCGCCTTGCGCGGCAGGAACCCCTCGAAACAGAACCGGTCGACCGGCAGCCCTGACAGCGCGAGCGCGGTGAGCACGGCGGACGGGCCCGGTACGGCCGTCACCCGGACGTCCCGCTCCACGGCGGCCGCGACCAGCCGGTAACCCGGGTCGGAGACGGACGGCATGCCCGCGTCCGTCACCAGCAGCACGCGCGCCCCGCCGAGCAGTTCCTCGACCAGTTCCGGTGTGCGGGCGGACTCGTTGCCCTCGAAGTACGACACGACGCGCCCCTTGGGGGTGACGCCGAGCGCCTGGGTGAGCCGGCGCAGCCGCCGGGTGTCCTCGGCGGCGACCACGTCCGCGCCCGCCAGTTCCTCCGCGAGCCGGGGCGGCGCGTCCTGGACGTCGCCGATGGGAGTGCCCGCCAATACAAGGGTTCCAGTCACGCACCCCATCCTCTCAAGTGCCGTCGCGAGCGAACGCGTCCCGGCCGGTACCGGCCATGCGCGGGACTCACACAGAACGGTTCCCTACGATGGCGCGGTGACCAGTACCGCGTCCCACACGGACACCCGGCAGGGCCCGGCCCCGCACGACCAGCGGCCGACGTGGCAGCAGCGCCTGCGGCGCTTCGGCCACTTCGCGGGGCCCGCGAGCGGCGGCAGTGGCGTCGTCGACCGTCTGGTGCCGCCGTATGCGCGGCCCGGGGGGCGCCTGTGGGCGGCCCTCGGCATCCCGCGGACCCTCGCCGACCGGATCGTCCGCTGGTCGGGCTGGGGCGGCCCGCTGCTGGTCACGCTGGTGGCGGGCGTGCTGCGGTTCTGGAACCTGGGCAGCCCGAAGGCGGTGATATTCGACGAGACGTACTACGCCAAGGACGCGTGGGCGCTCGTCCACCGCGGCTTCGAGGTCAACTGGGACAAGAACGCCAACGACCTGATCCTCAAGACCGGCGGGCACATCCCCATCCCCTCGGACGCCGCCTATGTCGTGCATCCGCCGGTCGGCAAGTACGTGATCGGCCTCGGCGAGCTGCTCTTCGGGTTCAACCCGTTCGGCTGGCGCTTCATGACGGCCCTGCTCGGCACGCTGTCGGTGCTGATGCTGTGCCGGATCGGCCGACGGCTGTTCCGCTCCACCTTCCTCGGCTGCCTGGCGGGCGCGCTGATGGCGGTGGACGGCCTGCACTTCGTGATGAGCCGGACCGCGCTGCTGGACGGCGTGCTGATGTTCTTCGTGCTGGCCGCCTTCGGCTGCCTGCTGATCGACCGCGACCGGACCCGGGAGAAACTCGCCGCCGCGCTCCCGGCCGACGCCGACGGACGGGTGCGGCCCGACGCACACACGGCCGAGACGACCCCCCTCGGCCTGCGCCCGTGGCGCTGGGCGGCGGGCCTCATGCTGGGCCTGGCGTTCGGCACGAAGTGGAACGGCCTGTACGTCCTGGCCGCGTTCTGCGTGATGGCCGTGCTGTGGGACGTGGGCGCCCGCAAGGTGGCCGGAGCCTGGCACCCGTACACGGCCGTGCTGAAGCGGGACACCGGCATCACGTTCCTGGCCACGGTCCCGGTCGCGATCGCCGTCTACCTGGTCTCCTGGATCGGCTGGATCCGCTCCCCCGCCGACGGCAGCGGCGGCTACTTCCGCGACTGGGCCGCGACCGACGGCAAGGGCGGCTACTTCACCTTCCTGCCGGACTGGCTGCGCAGCCTGTGGCACTACGAGCACGAGGTCTACAAGTTCCACGTCGGCCTGTCCTCGCCGCACAACTACCAGTCCAACCCGTGGAGCTGGATCGTCGACGGCCGCCCGGTGTCGTACTTCTACGAGTCGCCCTCCCCCGGCACGGCGGGCTGTCCCACGGACGCCGCCGGCAAGTGCGCCCGCGAGGTCCTCGCCATCGGCACGCCAATGCTGTGGTGGGCGGCCTGCGCCGCGCTGGTGTACGTCCTGTGGCGCTGGTTCTTCCGCCGCGACTGGCGCGCGGGCGCCATCGCCTGCGGCGCCGCGGCCGGCTACCTGCCCTGGTTCATGTACCAGGAGCGCACGATCTTCTTCTTCTACGCCATCGTCTTCCTCCCCTTCCTGTGCCTGGCGGTGGCGATGCTGATCGGCGCGCTCGTGGGGCCGCCCGGCTCCTCGGAAACCCGCCGCGTCGCGGGCGCGACCGGCGCGGGCGTCCTGTTCCTGCTGATCGCCTGGAACTTCATCTACTTCTGGCCCATCTACACCGGCACCTCCATCCCCATCGACGACTGGCGCTCCCGGATGTGGCTCGACACGTGGGTCTAGCTGGGCAGACGTACTGAGAGGGCACGGCAGACTGCCGTGCCCTCTCGGTCGTTGTTGGCCGTTAGCGGTTGTCATTGGCCCCCCTCGGACGGCCCCAGGACGGCCCAGCTCCGGCCCCGGCAGATTTACAGCGGGCTCCCCTCAACCTCGCTCACCTGTGGCTTCTCCATCACTTGAGGCCGCTGGGGCACACCTGGGGAAAGTCCCCGAGCTCCCGGGCCACCTCGGTGACGGTTCTGCTGGAGGAGCGGACGAGAGCGACCGCGTCCCGCTTGAAATCCTCCGTATACCGTCTGCTGCGGTTGCTCTTACTTCCCACCTGGCACTACTTCCTCCGGAACCTCATGTCCCAGTCTCCAGGTGTCCACGATCAAGGGGAAGCATCAGTCAGTCCCTGATCTGGAGGATGCTTTCCGCTTCGGCAATGATCAGCTTTAGGTGATCCCGGGCACGTACCAGTTCGGCCTCCAGCGACATAGTGATCTTCGAATCGTCTTCCAAGAAGCTCTCCTGCCACGCCAGCACCAGGCGGTCGCTGCACTCGACAGAGTCCACGGCGAGACCACGCATGGGGTCGGGTCCTTCGAAACGGACAACCGTGGCCTTCGCGTACAGGTCCATGAGCGCATCGTCCATCTCACCGGTGACGTACTCATCTGTACCTTCCGCCAAGCCCTTGGCCCGCGGGGTGCGCCCAAAGATCTCGCAGAGCTTCTGAAACGAGGTGACCAGGTCGGCGTACGCATCCCTCCGGGTCTCACGTCGCCATTGTTTACGGCTGGTGTTCGCGGTGCGGCTGTTGAGTCGGATGGCGACGCCCCATCCGACTGCATTGGTGGCTATAGCGAAGCCTGAGGCGATGAGAGCAGCAATCACGGGCGGCTGCAAGAATTCTCCCTGCTCGACAAGGAGCCGGTTCAGGCGTGTCTGCCGGGTACCGGCCGGTCAAGGTCATGCTTCTGTGTTGTTAGGTACGTTCAGGAATCGATGCCCAGGTTCAGATGGACGCTGGTGAAACCGTGTTTGGGTACAGCGGTCTTGTCAAGAGGCATCACTCCGCGCGCCAGGGCGATCGCCACCGCGTGCGCCGGATCGCGGGCACCCAGCGCCCAGCACACCGCCCGCAGCGCCGAGTGCACCGTGGCAGGCTTGATGGACAGGTGCTCCGCAATCTGGTCGTCAGCGCGGCCATTCGCCGCCGGTGCGAGAATCTGCCGCTGCCAACGATTCGGCTCGGCAGGGGCACACCAACCCTTGGCGTGGCTGCGCTGGATACGAGCGGGGCTCGTCGGGTTCCCTCAGGTGGGATCTGTTGCGGTCACAGGGTCTTCTCCTCCGGAAGATGAGCTGCCAGCAGGCTCCAATGCTGCGCACACCTCAGCCCATATTTCCGCAGCTGAGATTGACCGCAGAGACACCGTTTCCGTGTAGCCGTCGTACGCAAGATTGTTGTCCAAGACAGGCGGCCAGCCGCGAACTCGCCACGACTCGACCGTGGCTCTCTCGACGGCTCGAGCGTCACGCCCAAGCGGAAAGTTCAGCTTCTTCAGGACAGTCCACCCGTTACGGCCGTGTTCGTACAACCTGCTATTTTTCGGCGTGTTCTCGCAGATTCCGATCTTGGCGGCGGCGAGGGTCGACTTGATAACCAGGTATAGCAGCGCTGGTCGGTCGGGTTTGAATCCATGCTCAGCGCACCCAGCGCAGGGCCCACCGCTGAAGCGGGCGTTCAGGGACGGATCACAGAAGTGCCCGTGGGCCAGGCAACGGCCCGGCCACCTGGTGGTGTCGTTCCTGTAGGGAATCGCAGGGTCGGGCTCATAGCCCCATGCGCGGGCGAGCCGCCGTGCCTTCTCATCGGGAAACCGAGCCTTGCCGCCGCAGTGCTCGCAACTTCCTTGACCTGAGCGAATGTTGTCCAATCGGGGACTGACGACCTTCCAGCACCGAAGACACCACGCGCGAGTTGGCTGCCTAACGTCGTGGATGATCTCCATCGGTAGGACGCGTCCACGAGTGATCATGTCTGCACGACGTTCTTCTGCCCGCCGCCTCTTGCGGCACTCGCCACAGCCAGCGCCGCCATAGACCGGGTTGCGGATGTAGCTGAGATACACCTTGAACGGCTTCTCATTGCCGGGGCAACGCTGGTCACGGCACGTGACCAGCCATGGAATGGACGTACGGCCTGGGTAGGGCTCCGCTGGCTCGCAGCCGGCTTCATTGAGTTCTGCAGTTGCCTCGATGTGAGCGATCTTAGGTCGTCTTGTCACACTGAGAATCATGCCGAAGACCACTGACAAGGGCGGCGAGTTGCCGTCTCGTGGCCACTGCAGTGCTCAGAACGGCCAACCAAGACGCCCAGCGCCACTGCTGCACCAACGACCACCCGCGCACCGTGTCCAGATTCAGTGACGGGTATTCATGGAACACTCGCAAGGCGGTCCGCTCGGTTCCGTGATCATTGCGGGACAACCTTTAGTGCGGCACGGTACAGATGGACGATCTCATTGTCCGATAGTTGCGCGGCGGCCCCGCGAATTCCCGCTTCGCGGCTGAGCCATAGGACTCTGTCCAGCAGCTCGGTGCCGGGTGTGCCCCGCCGCCAGGCCACAATGTGGCGATCCTGGTTGCGGGGCAGTTGGACAGGCAGGTGCTCCAGCTTTCGAGCACGCAGAGTCTCCGTGATGTCCGTGAAGGCCTCCCCGCGCAGGCTCCGGTGCTTCCCGATGTTGCGTAGTTCTCGCATCGAGAACAGCCCGATATCGTCGCGGCCTGCGAACGTGTGGGTGATGCGGAAGCTCTTGGAATCAGCGAGCAGACGTTCAACTGCGGTCGACATCGTTCCCCCTTGGGCGTGGCGGCAAGGGGCAGCCTACGGCGCGGCTGGCGCGGGCGCACGGCGAATGCCGAGCTGGGTCAACCCGCGTCTAGAGCGCCTGAAGAGCCGTCAGTCTGACCTGTCAACGACACGTGCGATGACGACACGAGCCAGCCCACCCGCTAATAGGAGTTCGATCGAGACACCGGCCCGCCACTGGACCGCCGCGTCATGACTGGCGCACCCACTCCGTAGGGCACCGCTGCGATCCGCACGTGTCCGCCCTCGTTGATGTCAGGTTGGGTGCCAGCGGCCTGCTTATACGGCAATCGCCCACGGCTCCGGAGGCCCTTTCGACTCGCGGATAACGTGCAGGTCAGCAGCTTGATCAGGCCAAATTCCCGGGCCTCTGTCCACAGATGGTCCAGACGCCAGTACCCGCCATCGTGGCGCCTACCAGCCTTGAAGCAGCCTCGACTGGCATCCGAGCGAGCTCAAGTTGATGGCGCAACATCGGCTCCGCTGCGGGCCTTCCTCGGGGGCGCCGGCTATGCGCCCTTGCGACAAACGTGACTGCACGTCACCGTCAGAGTTGGCAGTTGCCTCTGACAGTGCTGTGAGTACGAGGGGGAACAACATGGGGGATCTGGGTGCCAACACACCGTGGTCACAGAGTGTCTTCGGCGAGCTGGCTATACCGCTGGCTAGTCGTATCCCAGAGTGTATCGGTAGAGCACACGAGCGCGCGCGGGATGGGCATCGAGGTGTAGGTACGCAGACCTTGGAAGCCTAGGGAGAGAGTCCGTACAAGCCCTGGGCTTCTCTCCCTACCTCGCTGCGAAGCGGCGTTCATTTTCGAGAGCGGAGCCGCCATAGAGGATCCCCGGGTATTCGAGTGATACCCTCAGTGATACTTCTCTTCGTATCGCCGCTTAGAATCTTTGGCGCGGATGCTGGATTATGTGTGCGTCACGGCGCGAAAGTTCGCCACCTTGTGAAGTCCAGGACGCCGCGAACCACTTTTCCAGCATCGATCCCCACACTCTGCATATCGCGAATGTGCTTGAGGGCGTCTGCGCGAGTTATCCTGCCATCGCGCACTTCGGAGGCGAGGATATCTGCTGCACAGTAGGAACTAATCCTCAACTCTTCGGCGACTTTCGTAGCCGCGTCCTCATTGCAGAGCATGGCCAGTCCTTCTGCCTGGGCAACGACGAGAGACTCCGACTCACCCTGGTCGACAGAATTACCCCTACCAACTCGTCGTTGTGGGGGCAGCGTGGCTTGCACTCGGGTGTGCATCGCCAATACGGCTCGCTTGTCCGCCACTACTCGTGGCTCGCCTAGGAAGGCCTTTGCGCGAGTGTCCCATCTGTTAGCCGCCTTACCGATGGCATTGGTCTTGCGGCTGTGATTCTCAAGCTCTGACGACACAGCGGCAGTCCAACAAATCCGCCCGTAGTACCTGCTACGGAAGAGCTTCACTCCAGTGGGGATGTGGCCGAAGGAGAGCAAAGGTCCGGTATCAGTGACTACCTCACACTGCACTGCTGGTGTGGACGCCGGCTTTTGCGCTCGCTGCGTGGGCAGAGTCGAAGCCACTTCGGCCGCTCTGTCTTTGGCAGTTTCCAACTCATCCCCCAAAAATGCGATTCTGATCTTCTCGTGCCACTAGCGAACGAATATAAGGATCTTCCTCAGCGTCGTCGATGCTCGCCCAAGGCTCGTCTGCAAATACGGGCCAGAGATCAGGGCTCAGTCGCACGGCCTCCGACGAATCAACCACCCATTCACTTTCGGTGTAGTTAGCATCGATTACCACTACTGGGTGTTTGTGAGGAAGCGAACCCAAGTTGCCCCCGTGAAGTTCAGCCAGCTTCTCAGCCAGAAGCTCACTCTCGCTGACGTCCCAGTCGCCTTCAGCGAGCAAGGAGTCTACGAAGTGGTCAATTCCAGCGCGCCACCATCGGCGACCATAGAAATCGTGCAGATGCCCGGAGTAAAGAAACTCGTTGATTTTCTGCGACAGTGGAGAGCCTGAGGCCAGCACACTCTGGAAATCCGCCAAAGGCAACCGAAGGCGTACTGAAGCATGCAAGTCAGATAGCAGGAACGTCGGGTATGGCAAAATTCTCTGCGCAAACCATCGCAACCACGAAGACCCCGACGTGTAGTCAGCCACGGAATGATCGGGCGGGCGACAGGCGTCCACTTGAGTGGCGGCAATGTCGCACCACTCATTGTCCCCAAGGCCCAACCAACCGAGTCCGCCTTCCCAACCGTTGCCAGCTGGGAATGTTTGGCGAAGTTCGTGCGTGGCAGCAGCCAGAGCCGCGATGCGATGCCCCTCTCTGGCATCCTGTTTATTAAATGCCCAATCCAAGTCGTGCTGTGCAGCAAGGGCGGACTCTCGGATGGTGGCTGGCAGGGACTTGCCGAGTTCTGCAAGTTCTCCACTGCGTAGCACGAAGGCAGGGCTTGTCTCCATTTTCCACGCATGGCGCTGGAAGACGCGAATTAGGGCCAAGCCATCGACTGGATAGAACGCGGGCACTTCTGGGTGGGAATCTGCTCCCCACTCAAGATACTCGTCGACGGCTATGACAGAAGCCTGTGCGACATCCTCAAGAGTGACATTCTGAGGTGTCCGAACTATGGTCTTAAGACCCCTTGCGGAGATGGCCGAGGCCCGGCCTCGCTCCTCGTCCGGCTTATCGTCGATAAGTAATACGCAAGGCTGTCCATAGTTGTCTGTCACGCGCCTGCTCCTCGGGACGGTAGCGGTAGGAAGAACTCTACAGCTGTTGCGAAGCCATTGGACGGTTCTACGAATCTCACCTTACCGCGATACTCCTCCACAATGCGCCGAGTAATCGGAAGTCCGAGTCCAAGGCCCTGGCCTAGCACGACGTCGACGTCCAACGTCGTCGACTCGAAGGGACGGAACCACTTCTCCGAGTCGGACAGGTTGATAGGGGTACCGGTGTTCTCTACACGCAGAGAGATACCACCATCAGGCTCACTCCTGCCAGAGACCGATACGGTTCCCCCAGCATCCGCAGCCTTGATAGCGTTGGTTAGTAGATTCGTCATGATGACAGCCATCTCTGCGGGGAAGATGGGAGGAGTCTTCACATAAGGATCGAGCTGCGTTTCTAGGCGGATAGATCTCTCGGCGAGAGTCTTAGACAGCAGTTGGACAGAAGCTTGTACCGTATCGGGAAGACGCATCCTCCTTCGACGTCGACGGGCGTCAGGTCCCACCACATCAGTCAAGTAACTACTTTGTCGCGTTAGCGACTGCACCAATTGCTCGACCGCCTCGCCGAGTTCTGCAAGCATGCGCTTCCTCACATGGAAGTCAGCTGCTTCCGCAACAAAGGTGGTTAGCTCTCGTACGGCATTCGCCTGACCCAAAATACCGTTGATCTCATGAACAAAAGCGGAGAACTGAAGGCCAACTCCGGCGAGAACGCGGAGCATGATGCGTTCTTCATCCCAAGATCGCTGGTGATTCTCCGCCAACTCCACGGCAATCTGCGCACGCTGAATTTGGGACTTGGCGTCAGGTGGGATAGACGGCGACTCACCCAAGATGACAAGTTCCTGCCGTGCTGTCACCAAGGGATGCTTTAGGCGCCCTTCCGTTGTTTGAGGCTCCGCAGGGTCCGGTCGTGGGTCGTCAGTTGCACCAGTTGCACCAGTTGCAATTTCCGGCTTCCGAGCGAGTCGTGACTCTAGATCCCTCTCCTCAGCTCGACGCTCTTTGGCCTGCTGCTCGCGCTTACGAGATGCACGAGCACGTGTGACTAGGTCGATTCCGCCTCGCACGAGGTTTCGCAGCACTTCGAAAGATTCATCTTCAACGAAGCCTTCTCTATTTACGACTGGGCGGAGCATTTGAGCGCCGTCCGCTGTCAAGAAGACAGCTCCTACGTACTGCTCGTTACCCTGACTTAGAAATCCCTCGTTCTCTTGCTGCGGTAGGTAGGACGAAGTCGAGCTATCGAGGTCAAGATCGAAGCTGCGCGGCTTACGTGCATAGTCCCTGTCGAGTGCCAGCCAATCGTCTCGCCGGCCCCCGTAGGGGAGAACACGGAAGCCTTCAAGGTAGACGCGGATGCCCCCGCGGCGCTGGTTGAACCTCGTCAGTTCGGAGGCACGAGACTCTGCCCAGGCACCCTCGCGTGCATAAATCCTGGCAGTAAAGAAAGGGCCGGTATCGGGGTTCGGGTGCTGCTTCTCGAAGTAGTACGAGTCTGGGGCGCCACCCCGCTGGATGTTGCCTTCAGTAGGCTGAATCGAATACTTTACCGTCGATCCGGAAGCGTCGATCTCCAATAGCCAGTGCGCCCTATTTACCAGATTCTCCCACAATGATTCACCGGTTCGGAAATCACCCTCAGTGATGATTTTGAACCCTGGGTCGTCAGAACTGGTAGACGCTGGACGAATGTCCCCAATAATGCCCGTTTCCCGGACATTCTGCGGTTGTTTTAGCAGTTCTTCGGCTGGTCGTGCAGAGTGGAGTTCTTCCAGGAAGCGGGTTAGCTGTGCTGAAGTCCAAGGAGTCTTGAGGTTTTTCAACCTCAGAGTTGTTCCCGGCGTTTTGTCGCGAAGCTCAGTTATAGTCCGAACGCTCAGACCACTGTCAACACTTTCTAGGCTCTTTTCCTGGTTCTCAAGCTCATCCCAGTTGATGTTGGCAGAAACTCCTGCAATAGGAGTCTTCAAGGACTTCACGGAATGGACGCTGGCGTCGGGAATCGATTCAACATGCAGTTCGCGAGCGAGTTTGTGGGCGCTCAACCGCCCTACGCCTTTAGCTCCGGTGTAGCGGCGCTTGTAAACGGGGCTTCTTCTGTCGCGACCTTCCTTGTAGCGCCCAGCGATTCGAAGAAAGGCCGTGCGGAAGATTTCGTCTGTCATTCCCACGCCGTCGTCCGAAATGACGATAGTTCCGGAGTTCTTCAGGTTGTTTCCCCGGACGCGTACGAATGTAGCATCGGCATCGTATGAGTTCTTGATCAACTCGATTAGGGCAGTACTGTCCCGACCTACGAGAAGCTCTCCGAGTTCACGGAAAAGGTGAGTGTCTACGCTGAATCGGAACTTCTCCACACTTCCCCCTTTGTTGTAGTTGCTTCAGTCACAGATGGGCTCTCACTGGATCGGCACGTTAAGGTTCGATAGGGCGCGAGGCTCAAGCTTGAATAGTCCATCACCGTGGCGCCGGGCGATTGAAATCAGTGCTTGCTGGCCGACGTCACTACGAAGCCATGCAACTAGTTCTCGTGCTGACTCGACTGCATCTGTTCGACGGATCAATCTGATGCCGTATATGGAGTTGGTAGGTGTGGCACCCGCCAAATTCTGGACCACTCGAAATCGACTTTTCGTCATCGGTGCGATCAAGATATCCGGAATCGGCATCCGCTCTACGGCATACCAAGGGTTGCGCACTCGGCAGAGGTATCTGCCAGGTGTACCTCTGCTTTCGCCATCGCCGATTAGGGCTCGCACTGCCTCGTTATCCAAGGGAACGTTATCGAGCCTAAGGAGCCATCTTCGAACTCCGCTAGCGCCAAGAATCTGATGGGCTGTCGGTGTCAAATCTTGTTCCGGCACTTTTCGCAGGGTCGGTAGCGCAGGCACATATGCCCCTTCGGGGAGGCCGGCTACCTCCGAGTCTCGCCTTAGGAAGAACTCGTTATCCCCCGTAGCAACGCCCCGCCTTACTACGGCGATGGAGGAGAGGACGGTCTGAGGTGCACCGGTTTCTTCGGATTTCGTCGAGGTTCCTGAAAATGCCTGAACTGTGAAGGAGGGCGGGCATAGCGTTTTGCGCTGAGTATTTGCTAGGCAGGTAGCCTGGAAATTGAAGTCCATTCCCTGGGTGACCGAGTAGTAGCTCATACTTTGCGTTCTATCTGTCTCCGGCCCCACGATAACAATCATGGCCGAAACTTGAGCCGACGGGAATATTACCGCCTCGTGAGGGAATGCGTGAATCTGAACTGTTCTGTTGCGCAATTCCCAGAGATACTTTCTGACTTCGCGCGCATAGCGCGTCTCTAGCCAGTTAGCAGGGAGGAGGAAACAGATACTGTCCCGCGGTCCGAGCGCTCGAAGCGTTGCCGCAAGGAAGTGAGTCGAAAGGCCGGCTTGCCCATTAGGGCAGAGCGGGCCGGAAGCAGCGTGCGCCGCTTCTTTTGTTTTACGGTCGAGTAGTTGGTGTCGGGTGTAAGGAGGGTTTCCAATGATGAGTCTCGACTTGAGTGAGTCTGACTCGATTCTCGTAACCCACTCAAGATAGTCCCCGTGTACGAAGATGGGCTGATTGGGAGAATTCAATACAGCGCACCTTGCAGCCAGGAGACCTAGAGTCACGATGTTTACATCCACAGCGTGAATTTGAGAGTCAGGCCAATGGTGCAAGGCCCCCTCTGTAAAGGCTCCAACGCCGGCCCCAGGGTCGATGACTATGTCAGGCCCAGCGCTTAGTAGTTGCTTCGTACGGCTAATCATGTAGTCAAGTACGGGGGGTGGAGTGAAGAAGGTACCAAGGTGGCGCCGATTAGGGCCGGCTACGATGCGTTCATACAGATGGGCCAAGATGTCGGTCTGGCCTCTAGCTTCGATAGCCGTCCGAGCACGCTCGACCAGGACCAATGGCGGCCTCGGTGCGCACTTGGCCCATGAGGCCACAGCGTTGGGCCATCGATCCCAAGTGTTTGTGTCCAGGGTTGCAGCCTCTGCGAGAGCGGCTGCAAGCCCTCCAAGGGAGGCAAGGGCGCGTCGCTGACGAAGGGTTGCTCCGGGTACGGCCGATGGCGGCAACGGTTCACCGGCGACGCGATGACACCAGCTAACGATGTCTCGCGACAAACCGGGGTCGTCTGGATGCAGTGGCTCTGCTACATCGTGTTGTGCGTTGGGCTGAGTGATCACCCATCCACTCCTAACCCTGCGATGACGACGACAAGCTGAGAGTACCGGGTGTCAGGCTCACCATTCCCAGTTGGAGGTGTCTGAACACCTGGGCGACGCCGTGACGTTGACGTTGCGCATCCTGGAGCGGGTGGTGCAGCCTCAGACGAGCGGTCGGTGGAACGGCTTTGGGCTGGAGCTGCTTTGGGGCGAGTGATCATGGCCCCGTAAGCTGATGGCGAGTCGGGCAGTCTGTGGACCTGCCCGGTAAAGCACGACGTTGGGGCCATGATCTTCGAGGCTCGCCCCAAAGTGGCTGCCTAAAGCCGTGGAGCCGACCGCCCCAGCCACAGAGGGTGTCTCCCCTTCATGCTCGCAGCCGCGAGCGCGTCGCCGGGCGTGGCCAGCCGGGGCGAAGACAGGAGGCAGGCCGCGCCCGGCGGCGCGCGCCTGCGCCGTGCGCGGGCCTTGATGAAGTAGAGAAAGTTGTACCGCGCTGGGAGCGCTCAAGCAGTTGCGAACCGACACCGCTTCCGGCATAGCTGCGGGCCACCGCCATGCGATGAACGTAGAGCGCGGCGTCTGGGTGATCGGTAGCAGTCCAAAACTCCGAGTCGGCGAAGTCGTCCACTTGGACTGTCGCGACCGGCACGCCGCCCATGAAGGCGAGGAAGGCCACGTTCCCGCTGGTCACCACCGGCAGTACGCCACAGTCGCATCGTCCCCGGACTTGTAGCGAGGCCACCGGCGGCCGGTTGGGTCCGTCGCCTCAGTCTTGCGCACGGTCTCGATCAACCCACGGGGGCCGTCCGTCCGAAGAGCGGTGAAGACCTCTTCCCAGGTGGCCATCCCGTACTCGGTAACCAGCCTTGACACACCGTCGGACATCACGGCGGCGGAACGTACCTCCTGGAGCTTGGTCGAACCGGTGAGACCGTGCCGTGCTGCCTCTGGATTGGCGCCGGCCACCCAGTAGCCGTCTGGTGTGTTCCGCACCTCCCGCTGAGCGAGCACGAGCCGCTGTAGGGCTTCTCGGTGCCCCTGCGTGTGGGTTTCGTGGCTCTCCACTTCCGCCCGCAGGTCTGGCAGGACATCGTCCACACGCAGGTCAGTGACCACTGTGTGGCCTTCGGGACCCTCGAACACCACGGGTGAATCAGCAAGAACGAGGTGGTCAAGCACTCCGTGCTTCTGCCGCAGCACCGCGACTGTGGCGGAAGGCGTCCCAGGATTGGCAAGGTCGCACTCCGGGTGCACCGCGGCAACGCGTTCGAGTGCGATCGCCAGCCCATCCGGCAACGACACGTTCGGTTCTGCCAGGGCGGCCATGAGGTGCCCTCCCAGGTGGGCCACGAACCAGGGCACGCCGTGGTTGCAGCCTGTGGGTAGCCCGGCTGTGCTTAGCCCGTCTAGCACCACGGCTAGTTCCGGCGAACCAGCCACCCAGTCCTCGTTGGGGTTGGCACTCCCCGGCTGTGAGTCGAAGCAAACGCGCATGATCAGCTTTCGTGTCGGTACAGCGGGGTGACCCTGCGGCTCTCCAGTACCTCCAGGGTCTCGGGGTTGTAGCGGCACGAGATCAGCGTGGAGAAGCGCTTCGTTCGAACCTCTCGGTACAGCTCAGCCAGGTTGTGCTCCAAGTAATGGACCACTCCGTTCGCGCCGATGGCGTGGATACCCGCGATGTAGAGGAAGGTTCCACGCCCATTGAGTCGAGGGAGCCGGCCGAGGTAGCCGACGTCACCCGCGGACCCGTCCTCGTCCATCGGGGATCGGTGCCGCTTCTCCGCTTTCTGGTCGACCAGGTGCCAGGCATGGTCCTTCTCAAACCGTAGGTTGTCGTCTCCTTCCAGTACCTGGGCAATGATGGGCGACAGGCGCGGACCGCAGACGACCACGTGGTTGTCACGGTTCAGGTTGATGATGCCGGAAGGTGGGATCACCTCGTACTGGGCATCGAGCTTCATGCCGCTCAGCAGCTTGCGCAGGTGCTCGAAGTTGTCGAGGTCTTCCCTGGCGACGACTTCGCCGGGGTTCTGCTCCGGCGTCTTTCCACCCTCGTACTTGCCACCGAGGGAGACGGTCACAAGGTCGGTGCCGAAGAACGCTCGCTCCGGCGGCGGGCCAGCAGACGCAAGCTGACCCACTCGACCGCGACTCACCCCGAGCCGCGTAGCGATTTCAGCTTGGGTCATGCCGGACGCCTGCGCTTCCTCGATGGCCTCGCGGCGAACGCGGGACAGCTCCAGCACCCACCCCTGATAGGTCGCCATCAGGTCGATTGCTGCCTTTGCTCGGTCGACCGGATCCCCGATTCCAGAGACCCGCTTCATGTCGTCGTGCACAACTCTCCAATCGTCGCCTAGGGGGGCTATCGAAGCATAGCGCGAGAGGGGGTTGCGCGCAGCCGTTCGGTTGCCTACCGTACCTATCAAGCTCGACGGCAAGCCCCCCTAGGCAACGTCGGGGCTGAGTCGTTGTGGCTGCTTGACCTGCATGTAAAGGGCCCCTTCGGGGGTCATGAGGCCCCGCTTTCGCGGGGGCGAGGGACCCGGACCCCTTTGCAGTCCGGAGGGCTTAGACCGAAAGGTCACGTCTCCATACGCCTGAAACGGGAGCCCGTGTTCCCGAAGGAGACATCAGTAGGACCCCCTGCCAATCGCGGCGCTATGTGCGCGGCGGCCGGTTGCCTCCGCTGCTCGTCTCGTACGAGCAGCGCTGAGGGGAGCCGGATCTTCCGACTTCAACGGCGTGCGGCCCCGGTGGTAGGACACCGGGGCCGCTGTGTTGAGCCGTTCCTACGCGAGAGGAACACGACTCATGAGGCACATCGGTGCTGTTCAGGCGGTTGTTACCGCCGCCGAGTTCGACCGCGAGCCGACGGCCGCGGAGCTGGACGCGATCGAGCTGGAGATGCCCGTCGTCCTGGCGGAGCTGGAGCTGCTGGACGCGCAGATCACCACCCTGGACCACACCCCGTCGTCGCTGGACGTGCGCCGGATCCGGCGGGCCCGCCGGCGGGTGCTGGCCGCCCGCCGGGAGCTGACCAACCGGAGCGTCGCGGGTTCGCCGGAGGTGGCCTGATGGCCGCCGTGTGCACGGCGCAGATGGCGCGCCGCCGGGGCCGGTGGCGCCTGTACGTGGTGCTGTTCAACACCCCAACGTGGCCGGAGCGGGACCTGGGCGGCGGTGCCGCGGTGCCGACCGTTCAGCAGCGTTCACGGGCGCTGCACGCGCTCGGCTACGCGCTCACCGACGGAGCGGGGTGGGAGTGGACCGAGGACAGCGAAACCCCGGACGACCCGACCTCGGCAGTGTTGCTGATCGCGTCGGTCACGGTGCGGGAGGCGGGCGCATGAACAGTGTTCAGATCCGTTCAGCCGAACGCGCGTTGTCGGTCGGGACATGGCTGATCGTGGCCGGGGCGATGCTCTACTCGATCCTCACCGTCACCCCCCTCATGGCCGCGCACACCCCCGATGAGTGGGACTGGACCGCGCCGATCCTGCCGCTGGTGGTGGACGCCGCGGTCGTCATCGTGGTCCGCCTCGACGCCGCCCTGGCCCGCCTGGGCGGGCACGGCGGCCGGTGGCCCATCGTGCTGCGGTGGATGACCGGCTGCATGACCCTCGCGCTCAATGTCGCCGACTCCGCGCTGAGGAAAGACCTGGTCGGCGTGGCCGTGCACGCGGTCGCCCCGCTGCTGCTCATCGTCACCGCGGAGACCGGGCTCGCCTACCGGCGCGCCATCACCGCCGCCCTGGCCGCCCACGAGGCACAGCAGCGGGCCGAGCACGCCGAGCAGGAGAAGACCGCCCGCGAACGGCACGAGGCGGCCGAGCAGCGGGCCCGCGAGGAACGCGAGCACGCCGCGACGCTCGCCCGTGAACAGCGCGAGCACGAAGCCCGGCTCGCCCGCGAACAGGCCGAGCGGGAGGAGGCCGCACGCCGCGCCGAACGAGCCGAGCGTGAGGAGCGGGAGCGGGCCGAGCGGGAGGCCCGTGAACGCCGTGAACGCGAGCGTGAACAGCAGCAGCGCAAGCGTGAACGCCTCGAACGAGAGGCCGCGCAGCGCCGGGAGCGGGAGCGGCTGGAGCGCGAGCAGGAAGCGCGTCGGCAGCAGCAGGAGCGGGCCGAGCGTGAACGCCGTGAACGCGCCGCGCTGCTGTCCGGCAGCCCGGTGAACGAGAAGCTGCCCGAGGACCGCGCCCGCGCCGTCGTGCACGCCGCCTTCGGCGAGGGCCTACCGGTGCGGGCCGCTGCCGACCTGTGCGGCTGGTCGGTCGGCTGGGTCTCCACCCGCTACCAGGAACTGCGTGACACGGCCGCCGGCCGGACGCTCGAAGGCGCAACGCCGTGAGCACGCTGCCGGTCTACCGGTGGCGGCTCGCCCCGGACGGCTACGCCACCCGCCGCCAGCTGCGCGCCCTCGGACTGCGGCCCGGCGGACAAGGCGTCGCCGCCGAGCTGCAGCGCCCGCGCCGCCGCCGCGGCCCGCTGGTCGCCTACCTGTACCGCATCGACCGCGCCAAGCCGGTCCGGCCGATGACCCCGACCCGCTGGGCGGCTCTCGCGAAGGCGAACGCCGCCCGACGCGTCTGCCCGAAGTGCCGGCGGGATGCCGGATACGTCGTGCCGGCCTCGCTCGGCATGTGCGCCCCGTGCGCCTATCCCGAGAAACAGCGCGCTGCCTGACATCCGCAGGGCCCGGCCCTCTCCACCACAGATCCGGCCGGGCCCCCTTCAGCTCCCGAAGGGAGTGCACACAGCATGACGGACACCACCATCACCCCGGTAGCAGGCCCCGAGGCCCCGCCGGACACCACCCCGCCCACTGCACCCGAACCCGCGCCCGCCCCGGCCGCCGCCGAGGTCGACCACACGCCGGGCGGGTGGCCGGTCGTTCCCCTCGCGGTGACCGGCACCAACGCCACCACCTCCCTGATGGCCGCTGCCGCGCTGGTCGGCGGGCCGGCCGCGCTCGCCGTCGCCGCCACCGGCGCCGTCGTGCTGGGCACCGCCGCCGCCCGCAGCAGCCGCCGTGACCAGAAGACCAAGAGGAAGGCCCCCGGCCGGGCGGCCGGGGCGGCGGCGACCGGCCGCACCGCTCGGAGCGGGGCCGGGCGGGTGCCGGGGCAGTCCCGTACCGGGGGCGCCGGCACCACCCAGGCCGCGGGCCGCGGTCGGGGCAAGGCGCTGCACAGCACGACCGGTTCCGCTACCTCGTCCGCCGGTCGGTCGGGCGGGCTGAACCGCGGCGGCCGTAAGGGATCCGCCGGGGCGGCATCCGCAGTATCGGGCAAGGGGCGCGGCAGGGTGGGTCAGGTCAAGGCGTTGCGGGAGACGGCGCGACAGTCGTCGCCGTCGCGGGCCGCCCGCCGGAACGACACCACCGGTGCGCGCCGTTCGGTCGCCGATGCGCGTCGGCAGGCGAAGGCCGACCGGCGGTCCGCCTCGCTCGCCGGTAAGGGCGGCCCGATCCGGCGGGCCGCGGGCACGGCGGCCGGCCGCGTCGGCAAGGCCCGCGGCGCCGCCATAGAACGGGCCCGGAAGGCGCGTGACCAGCGGGCGGCCGGGCAGATTGCCGCCGGGCGCGATCAGGTGCGCAAGGCGCCGGCCCGCCAGAAGGCGCGGAAGGCGCTGCTGCGGTCGGCGGCCCGGTTCCAGCGCCGCCGCCTGCTCGCGGCCCTGCTGGCCGGGGCGCTCGGGCTGGTCGGTGTGCTCACCTCCCCGATCGGCCGGAAGCTCGGTTGGCCGTGGCTCATCCACCCCGGCCGCCGCCTGTACGCCCGGATGATGCGCACCGCCGACGAGCAGCGCCGGCAGCGCGACGCGGCCACCCTCGCTGCCCTCCAGGACGACGAGGCCGCCGCCGACGCCGAAGCGAACAGCGACGGCGAGCAGATCGGGGACACCGCCGAGCGTCCCGCCGGCGTCGTCCCTGCCACACCCAGCACCACAACGAGTGAGGGAGAGAGCGTGTCCGGTTTCCGGTTCGAGGAGCACGCGGCGGAGATGGAAGCCGCCGCCAACAGCTACGACCCCGACAACGCCATGGAGATCCTCGCCATGGTCGAAGGCCTCCCGGCCGCGCTGACCAGCGTGGCGAACGTGATGCGGATCCTCGCCGAGCGCGCCGACTCCGAGTTCCCGCTGGAGAAGGAGGTCGCGGACGGCTTCAACGACATCTTCGGCGCCGTCATGTCCGCCGTCGCGGTCGCCGAGGACATGGGCCCGCTGTTCCGCCAGGCCCACGAGCAGGACATCGCCCGCCACGAGGACCCGCGCAACGGGCCCGAGGCCGAGAAGGGATGGAACGTCTGACCATGACCACCCACACACAGGCCAACACCGGGCCGGTGTGGGACTGGGCGGCCGGTCACGGACCCGTGACCGGCGCCCTGTCCGCCACCACCGGATGCCTCGCCGTCGCCACCACCGGCGCCGCCGCCGGCATGCCACCCGGCTGGGCCCTCGCCGTCGGCGCCGCCGGAGCGATCGGCCACACCGTCACCAGCCTGCGCGACCGGCTGTCCGCCCGCACCGTCACCATGCGCGCCGCCTCCTGGCTGATCGGCGCGGGCTGGACCACGTGGGCGATGACCAGCGGCCCGCTCACCTGGGCCGCCCTCGGCTCGCTGGCCACCCTCGGGGTCGGCCTGGGCGCCGCCGCCCGCGCCACCCTGCTGCGCGAGGAGGCCCGCGAGCTGGAGGCGCTCGCCGCCGCCGAGCGGCAGGTCGCCCGCGAACTGTCCGCCGAACGCCGGGCGATCGCCGCCCAATGGGTGGACCGGATCCAGCGGGTGTGCGGCCTCACCGTGCGCGTGCTCGCGGTCGAGCAGTGGCCCACCGGCACCGGGTTCACCCTCGACGCCGAACTCCCGCCCGGCGGCACCACCTACGACAAAATCGCGCAGCAGTCCGCCCGGCTGTCCGCCGACGCGCGCCTCCCCCACGGCTGCACCGCCACCGCCTCCCAGGGCGTCGACCAGGGCCGCGTCCTCATCGACGTGACCACGGTCAACGTGCTCGCCGCCGAGGCCACCTACCCGACCGACTACGGGCCACTGTCCCTGCACACCGGCATCCCCTGGGGGCTGCGGACCAACGCGGACGAGATCCGCGCCTACCTGCGCGAGCAGTGCGCGCTGGTGGTCGGGCCCACCGGGTCGGGCAAGACCAACATGGTCCACACCATCCTGGCCGGGTTCGCCCGCGCCACCGACGTGCTGACCTGGGTGATCGACCTGAACGCCGGATCCGCCGGCCTGCCCTGGGTGCGGCCCGCACTCGACAGCAGCGGGCAGACCGCCGACGGCCTGCGGCCCGGTGTGGACTGGCTCGCCGCCTCGCCGGAGGAGGCCGAGCTGATGCTCGATGCGGCGGTGCGGATCGCCAAGCACCGCAAGATGGCCTACCAGGACCTCATGTCCCGGGCGAACACCGACCTGCTGCCGATCAGCGACCGCATCCCGCAGATCATGCTGGTGATCGACGAAGGCGCGGAGATCCTCGCCGCCACCGACCGCCCGTCCAAGGCACTGGCCGCGAAGATCCTGGAAGTGATCCGGATCGCCCGCGCCATGGGCATCCGCACCGTCCTGACCGCCCTCGGAGCCACCGGCGCCGTGCTCGGGAACCTGATGATCCGCCGGGAGGCCAAGGTCCGCGTCGCGCTCACCGGCGGCGAGACCGAGGGCATGGACCTGGGCAAGCAGTTCCCCGGCTCCCGCGGGCTGCGCGTGGACCAGGCCCCGTACAAGGGCGCCGGGTTCATGGGCACCCCCGAATCGGCGGCGGCGCTGTTCAAGTCGTGGCGGATCCTGCCCAACCAGATCCGCGACATCGTCGCCGCCACCTCCGACCGGCACCCCACCCTGGACGCCATCTCGAGCAAGGCGGCCGGGCCGGACTACGCCCGCCGCTGGGACCACGCCCGCACCGCATGGATGCGCGACGACCACCCCGCCACCCACCCCGGGCAGGGGCAGGCAGGCACCGGGGGCGGGCTGAACCTCTCCGCGCTCCGCGGTGAGCGGCCGTCTGCCCCGGAGTCCGAGGCGGACGCGCTCGCGCGCCGGTTCCGCGAGCAGATCGACGCCCAGTTCGCCACCACCACCGAACCCGGAGCCACCGAGCCGGGCCCGGCGGAGCAGCCGCCCGCGGCGGCCGGGCTGAACCTGTCCGCCCTGCGGGCCGAGGACAACGCCGCGAAGGAGGCTGCGCTCGCGCTGCTGCTCGCCGCCGGACCCGAGGGAACCGGGGCGTCCGCGATCGCCCGCGCGCTCGCCGACGAGCACGGCACCACCCGGCAGACCGTCGTCGGCTGGCTCAAGACATGGACCGACGACGGCACCGCCGTCCGCGTCGGGACCGGCACCAAGGCCCGCTACGTTCACCAGCGCCACGCCCCCGAAACGCCCCCCGAGGCGTGAGCGCTTGTCGCCTGTCACCCATCCCCGCGGGAAGGGCCCCGGGCGGCTCCGTGAGGGCCGGAAACGGCTTGTGACCTGCAAGGCGACAAGCGACAAGACAAGACAAGCGACAAGCCGCACGACAAGGCAGACGACAAGCGACACGACAAGCAAGGCACCGGGCAGCACCCGCACCAAGGGTGCTGCCCGCCGTCGTTGAAGGGACCCCGTTGTGCACTCCCAGACCCCGTACGAGATCACCACCCTGCCCGCCCAACCATCGTCCGCGTACGGCGAGATGCTGCAGCACGAGATCCCGCCCGGCATCCAACTCGTCACCCTGCCCGGCGGCATCCGCACCCTCGCCTACACCCAGCCACCGGCCGCGCCTACGCCGCAGCCGGCACCGGTCGCGGCCCCGATTCCGACCTGGGCCAAGACCACCGCCCTGCTCGCCCCGACCGTCGGGGGCGGCATCGCCGCCGCGTCCGTCGGCCTCTCCTACGCCGCACCGGGACTGATCGCCATGAGCCACGCCCTGTGGTCCGCCGTCGCCCTCATCGCCGCCGGCGCCATCGCCGTCCCGCTCGTCCTGCGGGCCGCACGGCGCCCGGCCGGTCCGGCGCAGATCACCCAGAACATCACCGCCACCGGCCTCTTCGGCAAGGCCACCGGCACCATCAACCACCACTGAGGAGACCCGTGAACGACTCCCTGAGCGACCGCGTCAGCGACGCCGTCGCCCTGCCCACCGGAACACCCACCGTCCGCTGCCCCGTCCTCGGCTGCGACGTCCGCATCCGCTTCCGCACCGTCACCCCCGACGAAGCCACCCGGCTCACCGAGCTGGCCGTCGACCACACCCGGCACGGTGCCAAGCCCTGACAACGCCGAAGGCGGCCCGCGTCTCGCCAAAGCCTCGGGCCGCCCTCGTCTGCCAGCACTCATCAGAACTGGAGACATCCAGCATGACCCATGACCGCAAGCCCGCGCTGCTCACCGCAGCGCTCGATCACGCTGCCCGCGGCTGGCCCGTCCTGCCGCTGCAACCCGGCGGCAAACGGCCCGCGCTGCACGGCGAGAACGCCTGCCCGCGCACCGGCCCCTGCGCCCACGGGCACCTGAAGTGGGAGCAGCGCGCCACCACCGACCCGGACCGCATCCGCGCCGCCTGGTCCGCGGGTGCATTCAACGTCGGTATCGCCACCGGCCCCGCCGGGCTGATCGTGGTCGACCTCGACAAACCCAAGAGCAGTTCGGACACGCCTTGCGGCGTGACGACCTTCAAGGCGCTCTGCGAGCGCACCGGGCAGACCGTGCCCACCACTCGCACAGTGCGGACCGCGAGCGGTGGTCGGCACCTGTACTTCACCGCACCGGCCGGTGTCCGGCTGGGCAACACGGCGGGCACCCTCGCCCCGCTGGTCGACACCCGCGCGCACGGCGGATACGTCGTCGCCCCCGGCAGCACCACCCCCGCCGGCTCGTACGAGGTCATCCACGACGGCCCCGTCCTGCCGCTGCCCGGGTGGCTGCTGGACACGCTCCAGCCCGCACCGAAGCCCGAGCACCCGGTACAGATCGCGCCGCCGGTCACCCGCGGCTCGCGGGTGGCGGACGTGGCGTTCGAGCGGGAGACGGCCGCGATCCTCGCCTCCCGCGAGCCACACCGCGAGGACACCCTGTTTCGGGCCGCACGGTCCATGGGGCGCTTCGTGGCATGGGGCGACATCCCCCGTCACGTGGTCGAGGAGGCTTTTCAGAGCGCGGGGGAGTCGGTGGGACTCAAGCCCTACGAGTGCCGCTCGACTCTGCGCTCCGCCCTGAACTGGTCGATCCGCACCTGCCGGCCCCGGGAGACGGTGTGAACAACCCGCCTCCCTGCCCCGCTCTGAAAAGCCTCCCCACCCCCTCCCAGCCGTCCGCCGCCGCACCGCCCCCCTTGTCGACCGGCGGTGGGGCGCCGAAGGGCGTCGCCGAAGGCGTCCTTTCTGCTGTTCGCCCCGACCAGCAGCCGGGAGACGGCCGATACCCGGTCGCCTGGCTGCACATCACCGCACCCGGACGCGGCGCGATCCCCGCCGCCACCTCGGCGTGCGCGTGCGGCCGGGACCGCAGCGCGGTCGGCCACCGCAAGGTGCACGACCTGATCGCCGACCACACCGCCCACCGCGAACTTTGCCCGCTCCGCATCCCCCAGGAAGGGAGGGCTGCCGCATGATGGACCCCCGCACGATCGAGGGCGAGGAACTGCCCGCGCCCTCGAACCCGTTGGCCGTCGCCCGCCGTCTGCTGCCCGATTGGCAGACCGAGGACGGACAGCTTGTCTGCCGGCGCTGGCGCGCATCGTGGATGCGCTGGACCGGCACCAGTTGGCGGGAGCTGGACGAGGCGCAGATGCGCGCCACGATGTACCGACGCCTGGAGCACGCCGTGTTCTACGCCCCCGGGAAGGACGGGCAGCCGGAAGCGCGGGAGTGGGCGCCCACGAAGCAGAAGATCAGCAACCTGCTTGACGCCCTGGGTGCGATCACCCTGCTGCCCACCGGCACCGACGCACCGGTCTGGCTCGACGCCAACGGCGACGCGAGCGAGCAGGACGGCGGTCCGATCGTGGCCTGTGAGAACGGCCTGCTCCGCATCCGGGACCGCGCGCTCCTCCCACACGGCCCCCACTTCTTCAACCTCGTCTCCGTCCCCTTCGCCTACAACCCCGACGCCACGGCCCCGACGTGGGAACGCTTCCTGGGGCAGATCTGGCCCGACGACCCCGATGCGATTCACGCGCTTCAGGAGTGGTTCGGCTACGTCCTGTCCGGCCGGACCGACCAGCAGAAGGTCATGCTCATCGTCGGTCCGTCCCGCTCCGGCAAGGGCACCATCGCCCGCGTGCTGAAAGAGCTGGTCGGCAAGGAGAACCTTGCCGGGCCGACCCTCGCCGGCCTCGGCACGAACTTCGGGCTGTCCACCCTGATCGGCAAGCCTTTGGCGGTCATTTCCGATGCCCGGCTGTCCGGCAGCGACAACAGCCAGGTCGTGGAACGGCTGCTGACCATCTCCGGTGAGGACACGATCGACGTCGACCGCAAGTACCGCGAGCAGTGGACCGGCAAGCTGCCCACCCGGCTGATGCTGCTGTCCAACGAACTGTCGCACTTCGGCGACTCCTCCGGCGTGATCGCCAAACGGTTCATCCTGCTCAACATGCGCGTCTCCTGGCTCGGCAGGGAAGACACCACCCTCACCGACCGGCTCGCCGCGGAGATGCCCGGCATCCTGAACTGGGCCCTCGACGGCCTGGCCCGTCTCCAGCGGGCGGGCCGGATCACGGAACCGAAGTCCAGCCGCGAAGCGGTCACCACCATGCAGGACACCGCCTCCCCCACCAGCGCGTTCGTCCGCGAGCGCTGCGCCACCGGCCCGGCGTGCAGCGTGCCCGTGGACGCCCTGTGGACCGTGTGGCGGGAATGGGCCGAGGACAACGGCGTGCGCCCCGGCACGAAGCAGGTGTTCGGCCGCAACCTGCTGTCCGTCGTGCCCCAGCTCAACCGCACCCGGCCGCGAGACGAGTACGGCCGGCAGGTGGTCACCTACAACGGGATCACCCTCACCCAGTGCGAAACACATTTGCCTGAGTCGCGACTCATCGCGTCTCAGGACCCCTCTGAGTGCCGCTGAGTGCCGATGAGTCGCAACTCAGAGGAATGTATTTCCAACATGCGGAGGACCCAGTGAGCCCGACCGCCCCCGTCCGGACCGACCCCCGCGCCACCCTCCGGGGTGGTCTCCCGGACCGGTACCTCACCCCCGACGACATCGCCGAGATGTTCGAGGTGCCCCTCGAAACCGTCTACCAGTGGCGCAAGAAGCGCACCGGCCCGCCCGGATTCCGCATCGGCAAGCACGTCCGCTACGACCCCGCCGACGTCCGCGCCTACGTCATCCAGCGCAAGAGCGCCGATCAGATCGCCGCCTGACACAGCACCGACACCGCTCAGCACCCAGGGAGGGCCACGCCGTGGCCCTCCCTGTCCATGTCCAGAAGGGACCGCCGCTTCGTGGCAGGCCACATCCAAGACCGCTGGTACAAGACAGAAACCGCCCCCGACGGAAGGTCCGTCAAGATCAAAACCGAACGTTTCGGCACGGGGTTGCGATACCGCGCCCGTTACGTCGGCCCTGATGGAACCGAGAAGAGCAAGTCATTCCGCGACCGCGAAAAGCGGCTGGCCGAGAAGTGGCTGACGCACATCGAGGCCGACATGTCGCGCGGACAGTACGTCGACCCACGTACTGCACAAACCACCTTCCGGCAGTACGCGGAACGCTGGGTCCAGACACACGCCGGGGAGATCAACAGCCGGGAGGCCGCGGAGCGTCGGCTTCGGCTGCACGCGTATCCCCACATCGGTACTCGTCCGCTCGGCTCGTTCAAGCCGGAGCACATCCGTGCCTGGATCTCCAGCTTGGAAGCCACCGTGCCGGCCGAGTCTCACCGCCGCATCATCGTCGGCACCGTCTCCGCAGCGCTGAGTGCGGCGGTCGAGGACGGGCTACTGAGCAAGAACCCGTGTCGCGCCCGCACGGTGAAGCTGCCGAAGCCGGGTAAGCCGCGCGTCAACCCGTGGACGGCCGCTCAGGTCTTCGGCGTGCGCGCCGCTCTCCCCCACCGCTATCAGGCCGCCGTGGACGTCGGCGCGGGGTGCGGACTGCGCCAGGGAGAAATCTTCGGCCTGTCCGTGGAGGAATTCGACTTCGAGGGCGGCTGGTTGGCTGTAGGACATCAGCTCAAGCGCATCCGGGGTAAGTATGTGTTCGCCCTGCCGAAGGGCGGCAAGGTCCGGGACGTGCCGCTTCCGAAGGCTGTGGCCACCGTGCTGCGCGACCATTCCGAGGCATTCGTCCCCGTCAACGTGACGCTTCCCTGGCGTACGCCGGACGGTCCACCCGTGACGAAGCGGCTGCTGTTCAGCGGGCCCGAGGGCAACCACGTGCGCGTGAGCACCTTCAACGACCACCACTGGAAAGCCTCGCTTGCCGCCGCGGGCATCATCCCGGCGCGGGAAGCGGGCAAGCGGTACGCGTCGGCCCCCGAGCACGGCATGCACGCGCTCAGGCACTTCTACGCGTCCGTGCTGCTGGACGCCGGCGAGAACATCCGGGCCCTGAGTTCCTACCTCGGTCACAGCGATCCGGGGTTCACGCTCCGGACCTACACGCACCTCATGCCGAGCAGCGAGGGCCGCACCCGGAAGGCCGTCGACAGCCTCTATCTGGCGTCGACTCTTCAAGATCACGGCCCACAGACGGCCCAAGCCGCCTGAGACGGCCCCGGGCAGCGCCAAACGCGCTGGTCGGGGCCCTGCCGGGCCGGATCACGCAGACTTCATCTACTTCTGGCCGCTGTACACGGGCACGTCGATTCCCATCGACTCGTGGCGGTCGCGGATGTGGCTGGATACCTGGGTCTAGCTGGATAGATTGGCAACTACCGCTGCTGCCCTCGGGACCTCCGCCTCTGAGAGGGCGTTCCAGGCGGCGAGGGTCAGTCGACTGAGTTCCGGTATCCGCTGCGAATGAATGGCACCGCGGGAACGGCTACGCGCAAGGTTACGAGGCTGCCAATCACCGGAAGTGCGCCGCCGGCGGCTGTTCAATGGAGGGGCCGTTGCCAGTTGAAGCGCGTGCTCCAGCGCGAGTCCGCAGAACCCATGGATTCAACCTCCAACTGTTCGGACCTTGGTGCCTCGGAGAGCAGCAGCGGCCAGCGGATCACTACCACCCTCTCCCAGACCTCGAGTGGCACCGTGTTGGCCAAGTGATGGCTCTCGCCCACTGGAAGGTCGCGCAGGCGACGTTCGGCCTCCTGCGTTTGTCCTACGTAGCAAAGCCCTGCACTTGACGCGAACACTCCGTAGAGCACCGGGCCCGTAGTGGCAGAGCTGTCGCCGTGCAGGCTGCCCTGGCCAAGGCCAACACCGCCCGCCGCCTCTGCCCCGAGTGCCGGACCGACGCCGGTTACGTGATCCCCGGCTCGCTCGGCATGTGCGTTTCCTGCGCCTTCCCCACCCCCGCCACCCCGCTAGACGACGACACCCCAAGGAGGGGCTGACATGGGCAAGCCCGACACCCGCCGCCTGGACCGCGAGATCCAGAAGACGAACCGCAAGTTGGAGGCGGTCCGCGAGCGGGAGATGTGGCCGCTGGACAGCCGCGAGCGGCGCGCGATCGTCGCGGCCATGGCCGGCGGCTCCTACGGGGTCATACGCGGCCGTGGCACCGACCGGGCCGAACGCCGGCTGGAGTCCGCGTGGAGCAGCGCCGAGACCCGTCTGATCGCGGAGATCACCGCCTTGCAGACCGAGCGGCAGCGCATCGTCACCGAGGCCGCCGTCGCCAAGTCCGCCAAGAAGTCATCCGGTTGGTGGTGACTTATAGGAAAACGAACGCGATCACCTTGCTGACCAAAGAGATCCAGCGTTCACCATTCGTCATGTCGTCGTGATCGTGCTTCTGCCACGCGGAGCAACAGCCACGCCAACACCGATCCAGTGAAGATCATGACGGGAAACGAAAGTCTGCCTTCCTTGAGGTGGAACACGAAGTCCTCAGGACCGCTCATCAGCCCGATCATGCCCAACAGCGCCAAGGCGCCGACGGCAACGACGCCGGACAACCACTGCGCCAGGTAGCGCGCCACCGCTCGTGCTATCTCGCGATCCCGATGGTTCATCTGTGCGTCTCCCAGCGCTCGATGGCCAGATCTTGTCAGCTGCACCCGATCTTGACTACGGGTCCGCTACCTCAAGGAACGCCGCGCCATGCTCGGCCGGCCCGCCGCCTCCCCTTCAGCTTCGCCCCGGCCTGGGGCAGTCAGGAGTGTTTCTCCCATGAGCGGCAACGTCGTTCACCTGCACAAGCACACCGACCCGCCCGCCGCCATTGGCGCCCGCCCGGCCTTGACCGTCGTTCCCGAGCAGCCGGCCGCGCCGGTGGTGCCGCTGTGGGTGCGCTCGGGCCGCGCCATCCGCACGGTGGTCACGCACGAGACGACCAGGGCCGCCGCGCGCGGCGCCGCCCGGCACACCCTCTACGTCGCCGGCGGCGCGCGGATCGTGGCCCGCCGCACCTGGGACGGCCGCACCGCCGCCCGCTACGAGCGCATGCTCCGGGCCGCGGAGGCGGCCGGGAACTACGAGGCCGCCGCGGAGTGGGAGGAGCGCGGGCAGCGCTTCCGCGAGGCCCGGCACCGCCGCCGCATGGACCTGCTCCACTCCCCGATGGACGCGGCCAAGGGTGTGCTGGTCGGCACCGGTATGGGCATCGGCTCCCTGGTCGCCCTCGGGGTCGTCCTGGCCATCGCCAACAAGGACGTCACCGATGTCGTCACCCCGCTGATGGCCGTGGTCAAGTTCATCCGGCTGCTCATCACGATCGTTCAGGTGGTGTGAGGGCCGCTCATTTCGATCGGCCCGTTTCTCGCCCTGCTCGCCCTGTGGGCCGTCGGCAGCCACCAGCAAGCCGCACCCCAATGGGCGCTGCCCGAGACTGTCCGCGACACGGCGGGGGAGCCCATCACCCCGTCCATCGTGGTCAAGGCCCTGCGCGACCTCGGCGTGCCCGCGCTGCGCAACGCCATCAAGGAGATGGGCGACGCCGGCGCGTCCATGCTCGGACCCATCCGCATCGCCGGATGCGGCGTCGAGGTGGACGTCACCCTGCCGTCCGGAGTGTCCACGGTCGAGGTGCAGAACCGGCGGCGGAAGTTGGCGGAGAACCTGACCCGGCACGAGCACGAGGTGTTCATCACCCTCCCGGAAGCCGCCCGCACGGTGCGGCTGTGGATCGCCGACTCGGGGGCGTTGGACGAGCCGATCGGCCCGTCCCCGCTGGTCATGGACGACACCCTGACCGCCGACTACGCCAAGGGCCGCGCCCCGTGGGGGCAGGACCTGCGCGGGGACGCTGCCGTGCTGAGCCTGTATCAGCGGCATCTGCTGGTCACCGGTCTGTCCAACCAGGGCAAGACCGCCGCCCTGCGCGCGCTCGCCCTGTGGCTGGCGCTGGACCGGTCGGTGCAGTTCTGGATCGCCGACCTGAAGGGCATCGGTGACTGGAGCATGTTCGACGGCATCGCACAGGTACTGATCGAGGGCCCGTCCGACGAACACGTCATCCAGGCGACCGAGATGGTCGAGGACGCGGTGGAGGAGATGAACCGGCGCATCGAGGAACGCCGCCGGGACCCGAGCATCGTCTTCGAGCCGCTCATCGTCCTGGTGGACGAAGCACAGAAGGCGTTCATGTGTCCGGCTGTCGACGAGTCAAAGCGGCCCTATGGCGGCTCCAAGGCGACGTCCCGGTACTTCATGGGCGTCCGCACCATCCACAACCAGGGCCGTGCGGTCGACGTGCTGATGTGGCAGGGCACGCAGGACCCCACCGACCAGAACCTTCCCAAACTGGTCCGCGAGGGCGCCCATACCCGCGCGTCCCTCGTGCTGGGCACCGAGTCACAGTCCCGCATGGCCCTGGGTGACAAGGCCGTCAACGGCGGTGCCGCCCCGCACCTGCTGCGTCAGGGTCTGGACAAGGGAACCCTCGTGGTCGCCTCCGACGGCATCACGATTCCCGCCGGCCAGCCCTCCATCACGGTCCGCACCCACTTCATCGACGACGAGCCGGCCGTCGAGATCGCCGACCGGGCCAAGGCTCTGCGCGACGGCGCGACGACCTTGCGCGTCATCGCGCGCGGTGAGGAGCGTGACCCGCTCGCCGACGTCGCCGCCGTCATCGGCGACGCCCCCCGGCTGCGCACGGATGAGGTACTCAAGCGGCTGCACGCCCTGGACACGGCCGTCTACGGCGAGTGGAACAACGGTCGGCTGAAGCGGCTGCTGGAAGAGCACGGCGAGGAGCCGAAGAAGTCGCACGGGGTCATGGTCGTCCGCCGCGATCACGTCCTGCGGGCGCTCGCCAACCGCGACGCCGACGGTTCCGCTTCCGCCGCCGAGTAGCGGGGAGGAACCACCGTCCGGCCCGGGGAGGCGGGGAGAACTCCCCAACCGCTCCCCGGGCCCGCCTCCCCGCGCTGATCAGCGCAAACATCGTTTCGGGGAGGCGGGGAGGCGCCCTGCTCAGACCCCCAAAACACCCCTCCGCACGGCACCCCGAAGGGGGTGTCTCCACCTCCCCGACCGAGCACCGGAAGGGATTCCGCATGTACCCCGAGAACGCCCCCCACGCGCCCGCCGTGCGGGCCGTGGAAGTCCACCACCCCACCCCCATACAGCCGGCCGCCGCCCCGATCGCGGCGCCCCTCGTCCCCGTCCAGCCGGGCGCGTTGCCCACCGTGGCGAGTGTGGTCCTGCCGGACGGGCGGGTCGTCACCGGCTACGCCATCGAGCCCGCCAAGCCCGAACCGGTCGCCGCGAAGCCGGCCGTCTCCCGCGCGGCGGTGAACGTCGCCCTCGGAGGCGTCGGGTTCCTCGCCCATCATCAGGATGATGCCGGTCAGCCCAAGCGCGCCGCTGAACAGGGCCCCCCACGGCCGAATGCCGGGGTCAGTGAGCGCCAGCCAGAACGCGCCACTCCCGAGGATGCCGAAGGCACACGCCAACTGGCCCCAGCCATAGAGGCGAGGGCGGTGGACCGGCCGCCGGTTCGTGGGGAGCCTGGGGGGGACCCAGCCACGCGTAATCCCCGCCACGCCGGAGGCGGCGGCGAGCAACGCGATCAGAACACCTGGTATGGCCATGTAGACCTTCATGGTCCCTCCCTGCGCGTCGGACCCGCGCCGGACGCCGCCGCGAGCATGACACCCGCCGCACCCCGCGTCCACGCGCTTCCGTGCCCACGACGCTCCTGATCGGCCGGACAGTCCCAGCAACGCCAAGGGCGGCCCCCGTCTCGCCAAAGTCCGGGGCCGCCCTGACCATCCAGCACTTCCACAGAACTGGAGACACCCAGCATGACCCATAACGCCAACTCTGCGCTGCTCCATGCCGCGTTAGACGCCGTGCTGCACGGCTGGTACGTCTTCCCCCTCCGTCCCGACACGAAGCGGCCCGCCCTCCACGGAGAGTCCGCCTGCACCGGAACCGGGCCCTGCGCCGGCGGGCACCGCGCACCCAGCCACGGGTAATCGCCGCCACGCCCGAGGCGGCGTAGAGCGGCGCCATCAGAACAGAAGGTATGGCGAGGTAGAGCCTCATGGTCCCTCCCTGCGCGTCGGACCCGCACCGAACGCCGCCGTGAGCATGACACCGTCGGGCGCCTCGTCCACGCGCAGCGCCTTCCACGGCTTACCTTCAGGGACTCTCCCGAGCAGCTCGCCTACGGTCCGAGGCCTCCATGGAGATCACCGATCCCGCCGCCACCAAAGCGCCCAACAACACGGCATCGCGCCACGTCTGTCCCACCCACAGATGCGAGACCACAGCGCCGCAGCCGGAAAAGAGCAGCGCGATGCCCGCCATCACTGAGCGGCGCATCCACCGGGAGTGCATCCGTCCGGCCGTGCGCCGGTCATTCGTCATGACCAACCACTATCCGGAAAGGACTGTTCGTGTTCGAGATTCGCGTCATCTGTGATCCGGCCGACACCGACCACGGCGTTCACGGATGTGACTGGACACCGGGGTCTGGGTCAGCCGGCTGATCACTGTTCGGACACCATCCGAAAACAGCCCTCACAGTTGCCCCGTCGGCCACTTACAGTGCGGTGGGGCCGCAACGGGGAGGGAGCGCTTCCATGCGCAAGGGGGTCAAGGCCGCCATCGTCGGCGGGGTGTTCGCCGCGATGATCGGCGGGGCGGGGTACGGGACGTACAACTTCGTGCACGCGCTGAACGGGAACACGGTCGCCGGCGGCGGGCCGGCCCCGGTCAAAACCGGGCCGCCGAGCCGGGACGAGGTGAAGGAGACCTCGGCGAAGTTCTTCGCGGCCTGGGAGAAGAACGAGGCGGCGGAGGCCGCGTCGTACACGGACTTCCCGGAGGCGGCCGAGCAGTTGCTCACAGCCTACGGAGGCGACGCCCACATCACCGATGTGAAGATCACGCCCGGGACCGCCTCCGGGGCCACCGTGCCCTTCTCGGTCAAGGCCGCCGTGTCGTACGACGGGAAGTCCAAGCCGCTGGCCTACGACAGCCGGCTGACGATCGTGCGGGGTGTGTCCAGCCACCAGCCGCTGGTCGACTGGCAGCCCTCGGTCGTACACCCCGACCTGGTCAAGGGCGACACGCTCGTCACCGGGGGGTCGGCTTCCCCGCCGATCGAGGCCGTCGACCGCGACGGCGCCGTACTGGCCAAGGACAAGTACCCCTCGCTCGGGCCGATCCTGGACGAGCTGCGGGCCAAGTACGGCGACAAGGCGGGCGGCGAGCCGTCGGTAGAGCTGAGCATCCGGCACGAGGCCTCCGGCGCCGCCGAGACCCCGCTGATCACCCTGGCCAAGGGCCGTCCCGGCAAGCTGCGCACCACCCTCAGCGCGAGTGCGCAGGCGGCGGCCGAGCGGGCCGTGCAGCGGTACGCCGAGTCGTCCGTGGTCGCCGTGAAGCCGTCCACCGGCGAGGTGCTCGCGGTCGCCAACCACCGGGCGGACGGTTTCAACGCGGCCTTCCTCGGCCGGCTCGCGCCCGGCTCCACCATGAAGATCCTCAGCGCGGCCACCCTGATCGACAACGGGATCACCACGGCCGCCGGCCCCGCCCCCTGCCCGAACGAGGCGGTGTGGCAGAGCCAGACCTTCCACAACCTCAAGAACATGCCGCCCAACGAGAACGCCACCCTCTCGGAGAGCTTCGCCCGGTCCTGCAACACGGCGTTCGTGAAGTACGCGGACGAGGTCCAGGTGGACTCCCTGACCAGGGAGGCCGAGGAGCGCTTCGGGCTCGGCCGGGACAACTGGAAGGTCGGCATACCGTCCTTCGACGGCTCCGTCCCCGCCTCCGGCGGCCCGGACACCGCCGCCAACCTGATCGGGCAGGGCCAGGTGCAGATGAGCCCGCTGAACATGGCGTCGGTGACGGCGACCGCGATGACCGGCACCTTCCGCCAGCCCGTCATCGTGTCCACGAAGCTCGACGGCCGCCCGTCGCCCAGGCCCGGGGCCTGTCGGCCGGCACGGTCGGCCAGCTGCGGCAGATGATGAACCGCACCGCCACCAGCGGCACCGCGGCCTCCGCGATGTCCGGACTCGGTGGCAGCGTCGGCGCGAAGACCGGCTCCGCCGAGGTCGACGGCCAGGCCAGGTCCAACAGCTGGTTCACCGGCTACCACAACGACATGGCAGCCGCCGCCATGACCCAGGAGGGCGGCCACGGCGGCGACGCGGCGGGCCCGATCGTGGCAGCCGTCCTGCGCACGGCGGGCTGACGCCCCCGGGCCGTACCCGAACCCCACCCCCCGGACGCATCCGCGCGAGAGGCCCTAGGGTGGGGCCGTCATTGAGGATCGTGGGGGCGATGGGGCAGCGGGGGCCCCGGGGGACTGGCAGAGGACGGAAGGCAGTGGGCAAGAGAAGGCGCGTCGCCGAGCGACGGAAGACGACTCCGGCCGTGGTCGGCGGGGTGATCGCCGTGGTCGTCGTCGGGGCGGGCATCGGCGCCTACGCGATGTACGGGGGCGATTCGGCGGCCGACGACGGGAAGCAGACCGCGGCCGGCCACGGTGAGGCGAAGAAGAAGACCGGCCCGCCGTCGGCGGCCGAGGTGCGGACCGCGGCCGAGGGGTTCCTGGCAGCCTGGCAGCAGGGCAAGCCCGCCCAGGCGGCCGCCGCGACCAACGACACCGCGGCGGCCACCGCCCTGCTGACCGGCTACGCCAAGGACGCGCACCTGAAGGACGTCACCCTGACCGCCGGCACCGCCGCAGGCGGCAAGGTGCCGTTCTCCGTGAAGGCCACGGTGTCGTACAAGGGCCTGACCAAGCCGCTGGCGTACGACAGCGCGCTGACCGTCGTCCGGAGCGGCGCAGACGGCAAGCCGGTCGTGGACTGGCACTCCTCCGTCGTCCACCCCGAGCTGAAGGACGGCGACACCCTCGTCACCGGCGAGGCCGGCACCCCGCCGGTCAAGGCCCTGGACCGGGGCGGCGACGAGATGACCACCACCAAGTACCCGTCGCTGGGTCCCGTCCTGGACGGGCTGCGCGAGAAGTACGGCGAGACGGCCGGCGGCAGCGCGGGCGTGGAGCTGCGCGTGATCCGCGGCAAGGCGTCGAAGAAGGCGGAGCTGTCCGACAAGACGCTCGTCGAGCTGAGCAAGGGCAAGCCGGGCACGGTGAAGACGACGCTGAGCCCGTCCCTCCAGGCGGCGGCCGAGAAGGAGGTGTCGAAGACCGAGCGGGCCTCGGTGGTCGTGATGCGTCCGTCGACCGGCGAGATCCTCGCGGTGGCGAACTCCAACCACGGCTTCAACATCGCCTTCCAGGGTTCCCTCGCCCCCGGCTCCACGATGAAGGTCATCACCTCGTCGCTGCTCTTCGAGAAGAAGCTGGCCTCAGCCGACAAGCCGCACCCCTGCCCGAAGACCTTCACCTACGGCGGCTGGAAGTTCCAGAACGACAAGAAGTTCGAGATCAAGAACGGCACCTTCAAGGCGAGCTTCGCCCGCTCCTGCAACACGGCCTTCATCAGTCAGGCGCCGAAGCTCAAGAACTCCGACCTGACCCAGCAGGCCCAGCAGGTCTTCGGCCTGGCGCTGGACAACTGGGCGGTCGGAGTGCCGACCTTCGACGGCGCGGTCCCGGTGCAGTCGGCGGCCCCGATGGGCGCCTCGCTCATCGGGCAGGGCGGGGTCCGTATGAACCCGCTGAACATGGCGTCGGTGGCCTCGACGGTCAAGGCGGGCGTCTTCCACCAGCCGTACCTGGTCTCCCCGTCCGTCGACAACCGCAAGCTGGCCACGGCCTCCCGGACGATGTCCGCCTCCACCCTGTCCCAGCTGCGTGAGGTGATGCAGTACACCGCCGCGTACGGCACGGCCGCCGAGGCCATGGCCGGACTCGGCCCGGACTACGGCGCGAAGACGGGCTCCGCCGAGGTCGACAACCAGAAGAAGGCCAACGGCTGGTTCACCGCCTACCGCGGCGACCTCGCGGCCGCGGGTGTCGTCCAGGCGGGCGGCCACGGCGGCGACACGGCCGGTCCGATAGTGGCGTCCCTGCTGAAGGCGGGAAGCTGACGACGGCCGGGCACCAAGAGCTGACGACGGCCGCGCACATCACCGGCGACCGACGTCACCGGCGGCCGACGTCACCAACGGTTGGCGTCACCCGCGGGCGTCACCCGTGGGCGACCGCCGCCGGTGACGCCGCCGCCCGGTAGGTCCGCCGCAGGAACCTGAGCAGTGTCTTCGTCTCGAGCTGCACCACCGAGACTCCGCGCGCGGAGTGGAACTCGATCACGGCCTGCACCCGGCCGCAGGGCCACACCCGCACGTCACCGCTGCCGACCGGGGCGAGCAGCCCCTGTTCGAGCAGCGACCGGGGGAAGGTCCACTCGTGCGGGCCGGGCAGGTCCACCTGCACGACGCGCGGATCCTGAAGGGGGTCGTAGCGCAGGACGACCGGGACGGCCCCGACGTCCTCGGGGACGTCGTCCGTGAGGATGTGGGCTCGTGCGTGCTGTTCGACTACCGACATCGGACGACCCCTAACGCTGTGTGACGTATGCGAGGGCTGAACATCCGCTTCCCCTCCAATGTCGCATGTTTCCAGGATTCCGCTTCTCGAACATCCGGGAAACGGCACACATCCACGAGGCCCTCGCTCTTGCAAGAGGTTCGCAACAAGCCTCTATCATCGAACGGTGCATGTGCCTGACGGATTCATCAACGCCCCCATCTCCGTAGCCACCGGAGTCGTCGCCGCCGGCGCCGTCGCCGTGAGCCTGCGCGGTGCGCGCCGGGAACTCGACGAACGGACCGCGCCGCTGGCCGGTCTCGTCGCGGCGTTCATCTTCGCCGTGCAGATGCTGAACTTCCCCGTCGCGGCCGGCACCAGCGGCCACCTCCTCGGCGGGGCGCTGGCCGCGATACTCGTGGGCCCCTTCACCGGGGTCCTGTGCGTCAGTGTCGTCCTGCTCATGCAGGGCATCCTCTTCGCCGACGGCGGCCTGACCGCGCTCGGCGTCAACATCACCGACATGGCGATCGTCACGACGGTGGTGGCCTACGCCGTCTTCCGCGGACTGGTGAAGGTGCTCCCGCGGCGCCGTCGCTCGGTCACCGTGGCCTCCTTCGCCGCCGCGCTCCTCTCCGTCCCGGCCGCCGCCGTCGCCTTCACGCTGATCTACGCGGTCGGCGGCACCACCGACGTGGCGATCGGCAAGGTCGCCACCGCCATGATCGGCGTGCACGTCCTCATCGGCATCGGCGAGGCCGCGATCACCGCGCTGACCGTCGGCGCCGTCATCGCCGTACGCCCGGACCTGGTGTACGGCGCGCGCGGTCTGGAGCAGCGCCTGAAGCTGCGGGTGAACGGCGAGCTCGTCGACGCCCCCGCGGCCGAGCCGGCGCCCGTGCCCGCCGCCGCCCGGTCCCACCGCAAGCTGTGGATCACCGGCCTGGTCACCTCCCTCGTCCTCGCCGGGTTCGTCAGCTTCTACGCCTCGGCCAACCCCGACGGTCTGGAGAAGGTCGCCCACGACCAGGGCATCGACCAGAAGGAGGAGCGGCACGCCTCGTCCGGCTCCCCGCTCGCCGACTACGGCGTCAAGGACGTCTCCGACGCCCGGCTGTCCGGCGGGCTCGCGGGCGTGATCGGCGTCTCGACGACCGTCGTCGCGGGCAGCACGGTCTTCTGGGTGGTCCGCAGGCGCCGTACGGCCGCCGAGCCGTCCGCCCCCTCCTCCCGGGCCGCCTGACATGGGGGCGGGCCACGCGCACCGGCTGTACCGGCACGGGCACTCCCCCGTGCACGCGCTGCCGCCGCACACCAAACTGGCCGCGGCCTTCGCCTTCGTCGTGGTCGTGGTGTCGACCCCGCGGGAGGCGATGTGGGCGTTCGCCGTGTACGCCCTCCTGCTCGCCGCCGTCGCCTCCGCGGCCCGCGTGCCCGCCGGCTTCCTGCTCAAGCGGCTGCTGATCGAGGTCCCGTTCGTCGCGTTCGCGGTGCTCATGCCGTTCGTGGCCCAGGGCGAGCGGGTGGACGTCCTCGGGATGTCGCTGAGCGTGAACGGGCTGTGGGGCGCCTGGAACGTGCTCGCCAAGGGCACCCTCGGCGTCGCCGCGTCCGTGCTGCTGGCGAGCACGACGGAGCTGCGCGAACTGCTGCTGGGCCTGCAACGCCTGAAGCTGCCGCCGCTGCTGGTGCAGATCGCGTCCTTCATGATCCGCTACGGCGACGTCATCGCCGACGAGATGCGGCGGATGCGGATCGCCCGCGAGTCACGCGGGTTCGAGGCGCGCGGGATCCGGCACTGGGGCGTGCTCGCCAAGTCCGCGGGCGCGCTGTTCATCCGCTCCTACGAGCGCGGGGAGCGGGTGCACCTGGCCATGGTGAGCCGGGGCTACGCCGGTTCGATGCCGGTCATCGACGAGGTGACCGCGTCCCGGGCGCAGTGGTCGTACGCCCTGGCCCTCCCCTGTGCCGCGGTTGCCGTCTGTCTGCTGGGATGGGTCCTATGACAGCTTCTCTGGAGGTCTCCGGCCTCGCCTTCGCCTACCCCGACGGCCACCAGGCCCTGTTCGGTGTCGACTTCGCCATCGGGCGCGGCGAGCGGGTCGCCCTGCTCGGCCCCAACGGGGCCGGGAAGACCACCCTCGTGCTGCATCTGAACGGCATCCTGAGCGGGGGCACCGGGACGGTGACGGTCGCCGGGCTGCCGGTCGGCAGGAAGCACATGGCCGAGATCCGGCAGAAGGTCGGCATCGTCTTCCAGGACCCGGACGACCAGTTGTTCATGCCGACCGTGCGGGAGGACGTGGCCTTCGGGCCCGCCGCGGCCGGACTCAAGGGGCCGGAACTGGAGGCGCGGGTCACCACGGCCCTGGAGCGGGTCGGCATGCGGGACTTCGCCGACCGGCCGCCGCACCACCTCTCCTTCGGCCAGCGCCGCCGGGTCGCGGTGGCGACGGTCCTCGCCATGGAGCCGGAGATCCTGGTCCTGGACGAGCCCTCGTCCAACCTCGACCCCGCCTCGCGCCGTGAACTGGCCGACATCCTGCGCTCGTTGGACGTGACCGTGCTCATGGTCACCCACGACCTGCCGTACGCGCTGGAGTTGTGCCCGCGCTCGCTCGTCCTGAGCGACGGCGTGATCGCGGCGGACGGACCGACCGGCGAACTGCTCTCCGACGACGCCCTGATGCGCGCCCACCGCCTGGAGCTGCCCTTCGGCTTCGACCCGCGGTCCGTGACGATGGGCGCCTGACGCGTCGGGACGGGCAGACGGCAGACATGCGGGCAGCGTCGACATAACGATCGCGCCAAGCCCACCGGCCGCAGGAATCGCAGGCCGGGACCACCGGTTGCACCCACTGTCGCAGGCGAAGAGCGGAAGGAGTGGCGGACGTGGACGTGCACGGCACAGTGGCCGAGGGCTTCGAGCCGGTCGGGGAGGCGTTCGCGGCGAACTTCGCGCTGCGGGGCGAGCGGGGCGCGGCGGTCGCCGTGTACCGGGACGGGCACAGGGTCGTGGACCTGTGGGCGGGGACGCGGGACGTCGACGGTACGGCGGACTCGGCGCCCTGGGAGCGGGGCACCGCGCAGATCGTGCGCTCGGCGACCAAGGGCGTCGCCGCCGCCGTGCTCCTGCTGCTGCACCAGCGCGGGGAGCTGGACCTGGACGCGCCGGTGGGAACGTACTGGCCCGAGTTCAAGGCGGCGGGCAAGGAGCGGACCCGGGTCCGCGACCTGCTTGCCCACCGCGCGGGCGTCCCCGTCCTCGACCGGCCGCTGACACCGGAGCAGGCCGCCGATCCGGTGCTGGGTGCCGAGGCGGTCGCCGCGCAGGCGCCGGTCTGGGAGCCGGGCACGGACCACGGCTACCACGCGCAGACGTACAGCTGGCTGACCGGCGAGCTGGTGCGGCGGGTCACGGGCGGCACGATCGGCGAGTGGACAGCGCGCGAGATGGCCGGCCCGGTGGGGGCCGACCTGTGGGTGGGGCTGCCGGCCGGCGAGGCCGGGCGCGTGGGCCGGGTGGGCCAGGTGGAGCCGCCGCGTTCCGCGTCGGGCCTGCGCACCCGCCCCAAGCGGTCGGTGGCCGAGGCGTACGCCGACCCGGAGTCGCTGACCCGGCGGGCGTTCGCGGCGATCACCCCGCTGCCGGACGAGAACGACCCCACCTACCGCGCGGCGGTCCTGCCCGCGTCCAACGGCATCGCCACGGCCGACGGTCTGGCCCGCTTCTACGCGGCGCTGGTCGGCGAGGTGGACGGCGGCACCCGCCTGTTCACCCCGCAGACCACGGAGCTGGCCCGCACCGAGCACTCCGCCGGGCCCGACCGCGTGCTGGTCGCCCCCACCCGCTTCGGCCTCGGCCACATGCTGCACAGCCCGGCGTCCCCGCTGCTCGGCCCCGGCTCCTTCGGCCACCCCGGCCGCGGTGGCGCCTTGGCCTTCGCCGACCCGGACTCGGCCATCGCCTTCGCCTATGTCACCAACGGCTTCCACCCCAATGTGACGGCGGACCCCAGGGCCCAGGCCCTGGTCCACGCGCTGCGCACGTCCCTGGCGTAGCGCTCCCTGTGGGAGTTCAGACGTGGATGGGCTGCGACGTGCGGCCCGACGCCTGGTCGATCTCGCCGTGCGCCTTGGTCAGCAGCTGCATGGCGAGTTCGTTCAGGGCCCTCGCGCCGGCGATCTCCTCGCCGACCCGCGGCTGATTGGAGTCGGTGTGGTGGCGGCTGGCCCTGCCGTGGGCCCGGACCTCGCTGCCGTCGGGCAAGCGGACCAGCGCCGCCGCCCGGGTGTGCTGCCCGTCCTCCTGGAACTCCAGCTCGATGTGCCATCCCACAACGGTCTTCATCATGACGGTCACCTCCGGAACACCTCCTTCCAGGGTGCCCCTCGGCCGCCGCCCGCGCACCCAAGGAGCCCGCACGGGCCAAGGAGTCCGGCGCTAGCCGGTGTGCAGCATCAGCCCGATGCCGACGACCAGCAGTCCGGCGGCCGCGATGCGCGGCGCCCCGAAGCGCTCCTTGAAGAAGACGGCGCCGATCGCGGCGCCCACGATGATCGATGTCATACCTTGACCATACAGTGTTTGTCATGAGCCGATCGAAGTTAGCCAGGACCACCATCACGCCGGGCGAGCCCGCAGCGATCTACTGCCGCATCTCCCACGCCAGGGACGAGGACCAGACCGGAGTCGACCGCCAGGAGCGCATCTGCCGGGACATCGCCGAACGGCTTCAGCTCCGCGTCGCGCCGGCCCACGTCTACGTGGACAACAACCGTTCGGCATGGCAGCGCAACCGCAAGCGGCCAGGGTGGGAAGAGATGCTGAAGGCGATGGGGGAAGGGGAGATCCGGCACGTCATCGTCTACCACCCCGACCGCCTCATGCGGCAGCCCAAGGATCTTGAGGAACTGCTCTCCATAGCCGATGACAAGCGCATCCTCCTGCATGGCGAGGCGAACCGGCGCGATCTGTCGGACCCCGACGACCGGTTCATCCTCCGCATCGAGGTTGCCCACGCGTGCCGCTCCTCCGACGACACGTCGCGACGCCTAAAAGACGCCCTGAAGGACAAGGCCCGTGAGGGCAAGCCGCACGTGGGCAACCGCCCGTACGGCTACACCCGCGACGGCCGAGCGATCATCGAGGAGGAAGCGGAGATCGTCCGCGAGGTCTTCCGCCGCTACCTGGACGGTGAGTCGCCGCGCCATATCGCCCAAGACCTCATGGCGCGCTCGGTCCTCACGTCCAAGGGCAAGACGTGGCAGCCCGAGAATGTTCGTCATCTGCTGTCGTCCAATTTCGTGGCGGGGGTCCGGATCCACCAGGGCGCAGAGGTGGGAGTGGGGGCGTGGCCCGCCATCATCGACCGGGGCCAGTGGGACGAGGTCCAGCGGCTCAGGGAGTACCGAGCCGAGCGCTCCAGGGACGAGCAGAAGCGACCGACCCGCTCCTACCTCCTGCGCGGAGTCGCGACGTGCGCATGCGGAGTGCGCATGGCCGGTACGAACAGTCGGTACGCCTACTACCGCTGCACCCGAGCCGACGAAACCGGCAAGCAGAAATGCAATCGCTCCGTTTCCGCCGGACCCCTCGAAGACTTTGTGCGAGACGTAGCGATCAAGGTCCTGACCAGGCTGGACACCTCAGGCTACGAACCCGCCGCGACCACGCGCCCCGAGGCTGACGTACTCGCGGACGAGAAAGACCGCGCGAAGCTGGAGGAGCTCAAAGAGCTGTGGCTCAACGATGACGACTTCACGACGGCCGACTTCCAATCCATGCGTGCGCCCATCCTCAAGCGGATGAAGGAGCGGCAGCGGAAGACCGTCAAGCGCCCGATCGCCGTCCTGGAGGGGATCGCCGGACCGGACGCCGAAGCCAACTGGGAGACGCTGGAGAAGGAGGAGGACTACGCGCGCATGAACGCGATCTACCGGTTCCTGTTCGCCGCCGTGGTCGTCCGCCCGCCGACGAGGAGAGGCAGGGGGTTCGACACCGACCGGGTGGACATCAAGCCGAACCCGCTGGACTAGGAATCCTTCCGTGCAGGGCCGAGGAGCCGCGCGAGTCGCGCAGCGCTCTTCGGCCCTATGCGTGTGGGGAACTTGGCCGCCTGGCGTTCGACAGCCCGAGCCCACTGCTCGTTACGCCGTCTCGTCACCAGGGCACCTCACGCTCTTCTCGGGCGATCTCGCGGTTCGTGGCGATGTCCTCGGCGACTCCAGCGGCGATGAGCACGGCGCCAGGGGTGTGGCCGGAGCCGGCGTAGCGCCAGTGCCGTTCGGTGACCGCGTCCAGGATGTCGGCGTGACCCAGGTGGCGTGCGCGCTCGGCCCGCAGTGCCGCGTAGGTGGTGGAGTAGGCACGGGATTTGGTGAGGATGTGGCCCCGGTAGCCGAGAGTGTGAGCCCAGTCGCGGAGGCGAAGAGGCGCGTACTCGGGGAGGCCGCCAAGACGCCAGCAGGCGCGAATGAGGGCGCGGACGTGTTCGCTCACGGGTGCCGACTCGATGTCGCCCCAGGTGGAGAGCGCGTGGTCGAGGCCGGCGCCTGTCTCTTTGGCGCCTTTCGTGACGTACTTGGCCACGTACGCGGCGACTGCGTCATCGTCGGGGCCGTCGCCGTCGGCGCGCAGGGACCGGGCATCGACCTGGGCGCCCCAGCGCAAGGTCAACTCGCCCACGGCGGGGCTGTAGGGGGTACGGACCAGGACCCGCCGGGCGGAGGCGCGTACGGCGTCGATGAGCAGTTCCGCGGTGCCCCAGGGCGGGGGTTCGTCGGCAGGTCCGTTCGGGCCGTCGAGGCGGACGATGGCGTGCACGTGGACGGCCGCGCGTTTCTGGTACTCAGCGACGCGGGCGAAGGACAGCCGGGCGTGCTGAGCGAAGCGGGACTGAACGATGCCGGCAGAGGAGGCCAGGCGCCGCCGTACGTCGATGGCGAACCGGTCCCACAGCTTGGAGGCGTGTGCGTGCCACAGCACGTGGGCGGTGTAGTCGTAGCAGTCGGCGCACAGCGGCTGTCCGGCAGTCGGCGCGTCCGGCACGTGGACGACACCGCAGCCGAGGGGGCGGCCGTGTTCGCAGGTTCCACCGTCGCGACGGGGACGGCACAACTCCCCGGCTCGATGGACCGGGCCGAAGGACGGCGCGGTCAGGGTGACGAAGAGGCGGGGCCGGTGGCGGACGGTGCCAGGGACGTTCTTGCCGCCGAGGAGGCCGGCGCGGACGAGGTGGTAGGTGTCTCCGGCGTGGAGTCGGGAGCAGGTCGGGCAGACGGTTGCGCGCCGGTTGCGGCAGCGGACGAGGAGGCGTTCGCCGAGCTCATGGCGGGTGTCGTAGTGGTGGAGGATCTCGCCGGTCGCACCGTCCAGGGTGGTGGTCGAGCCGGAGAGGTGGACGGGATGAGAGCAGCCGCCGGTGGCGGTGATCTGCGCTAACAAGCGTGGGAACTTGGGGTCTTGGGTGAGGCGAATGGCGTCGCGGTCTGCTTCGGAGAGCTGACGCAGGCGCGCCGCACGGTTGAGGGCGGCGCGCCTGTCAGCCGGGGTGATCTGCCGGGTGATGGTGGTGACCTTCCAGGGTGGGCCGCCGAAGCGGCACGGATGATGGTTGGTGGTGCGCTCTCGTCCATGAGTCGGTCTCCTTACGTGGGCGGTCAGTCGCCGTGACCGTCGGTCAGCGGATGGTTCCGGTGCCCCGGCAGATGCGGCAGCGCCGCAGCCGTCCGGTCCAGGTCTTGCGGGCTCCGTCGCCCTTGCACTGGGGGCACCTCACGCGGGGCATGGGCATGCGGTTGTGTCCTTTCTGCTCAGGGGTGGGAGAAGCCGTTGATCAGCCAGGTGACGAGGCCGTGGATGGTGAAGACCACGGGGGTCTGGCCGAGGTAGAGGCCGAAGAGGCCGACGCAAACGGCTTCCCAGGCGCGGACGTCGCGGGAGCGGACGAGGAGGACGGTGATGATCCCGAAGATCACCGCGAACGTGAACGCCGTACCTTCGCCGATCACTTGTCGTCTCCTTCCAGCGCCTCAAGGGCGCGTGTCAGGCCGGGCAGTTCGGGAGTGGTTGCCGCGTACTTCCTCGCGGTCGCCACGGCCTCTTCCGTGGGGGTGAGGTGGGAGCGGGCGCGGCTCCAGCCGCCGTCCGGGCCGGTACACACGGCCACCCCGCGTTCCTCTGCTGTGATCGACTGGGCGACGGCCACGGCGTCCTTGTTCAGGTCGCCGAGGGTCATCTCTGCGGTGCCGGGGTCGTTGACGCGGTGGCAGATGCGGCCGCCGAGCTGGGCTCGCAGGGCGGTGACGCCGGGGCCGAGGTCGGAGCCGACGCGTTGGCCGGCGACGACCAGGTGCAGGCCGAGTGCGGCCCCGAGTTGGGCGAGCCGGAGCAGCAGCGTGGAGCACTGGTCTGCTTCGGCCTTGCTCTCGCGGGTGCCGTCGGACAGGTACAGTTCGGCGATCTCGTCGACGATCACGACGACCGGCACCGGCCGCAGCTTTTCGGGCAGTTCCCAGATCGAGCGGACACCGGCGGACCGGCAGGCGCTCATGCGGTCCTGCATGTCGACGACGAGCGCGGAGAGCACGGCGACCGCTTCTCTCCGGCAGGTCGCCAGCGCGCTGAGCCGTCCGGCGAATAGGCCCAGTTCCATGCCGCCCTTGCAGTCGATGCCGACCAAGGCGACGGGCTGAGTGGCCAACTGTGTGATCAGCCTCGCAAGAAGGGTGGACTTGCCCGAGCGGGTGGCTCCGGCGATGAGCCAGTGCGGCACGAGCCGCAGGTTCATCACCCAGGCACCGCCGGACTCCAGCACGCCTATGAGCGCGGAGAGGAGTTCGGTCGGGGCCGTGGCTAAGCCGGGCCGCTGCAGCGGATCCGTGGCCGTCGCCGTCAGCAGGACGAGCCCGCGTTCCGGCGAGGTGATCCGCACGGCGTGCACCTTCCACGCGTGCACGAACGCGTCCGCCGCCTTCAGGTACGTCGCCGGGGTCTGGCCCGCGTGCAGCCGCACGATCACGGTCAGGCCCATGCGGGTGGCGCGCGGGAAGGAGACCCGCGGAGCCACCGGCCGCAGCGGATCACCCTTCACCACCAGGTCCCCGAGCAGCCCGCGCGGCGGGCGGCGGGACACGGCGAGGTCGTTGAGCATGGCGACCTTGCGCCAGGTGAACACCACCCGGCACGCGGCGGCCGGGTAGCCCACGAGGTACCAGTGCCAGGCCGGACGATGCCGGCGCACCAGGTCACCGACCACCAGCACCCAGGCCACCACGGCCAAGGCGAAGGCGAGCAGGATCGGCCCCATCACGCGCCACCGCCCTTGACGTGCGCCGCCGGGCTGGGCACGGGCGTGATGGCGTCGGCGCGGAAGCTGACGCCGTGCCGGTCGCCCATGGCCCACATGAACGCCGTCAGGCCGGTGACCTTAACGATCTGGCCTTCCTCGATGCCTTTGGGCTCACCGGTCACGGCAATCTCGATGACAGAGATCCGCCGCCGGTCCTGCCGCACGGTGACCGCCACGGTGTAGACCGGGTTGCCGTCCCGGTCCTTCTTCACCTCCTGTGTCTCGGGGTTGCTGATCTTCGCTTCGGGCGCGATGGCGCACCGCAGTACGCCGAGCCGCGCCGTGTCCACGGGAATGGACTGCATTTCTTTGGCCTCCCTGGCCAGTCGGGACGCCAGCGATGTACTGACGTCACTTGTCCTTACGAGTTACGACTATGGAGTCCTGTACGGCGGGGGTGCAACTACTTATGCTGACGAGTGATGTCGCGCGTGCGACGTGCCTACGACCACGACCCGGAGAAGCCGAGATGACCGAGATCCAGCGCCCCGGAGCCCTCTACCAGCAGGTGGCCGCAGCGATCAGGGAAGCGATCCTCACGGGCGAGTTCGCCCCCGACTCCCTGCTTCCGTCCGAGGCCCAGCTCATGGCCCGCTACGGCGTCTCCCGCCCCACGGTCCGCAACGCGATCGCCGCACTGCGCGCGGAAGGGCTGATCGACGTGCGTCACGGCAAGGGCAGCTTCGTACGCTCCGACGGCCAACCGGCCCTCACCCTCGAACGACGCATCAGCCGCACTCCCGAGGGCAAGTTCGTCATGCCCAACGGCGACGTATGGCAGGAGGCCGAGGAGCCGAGCACCTACCGCACCCACACCACGAAGGACAGCGGCCGCCTGCTTCAACTCGATGAGGAAGAAGCGCTGTTCGGCTGCGACCGGCTGCTCACCGACCCCGGCACCGGGACGCGCGCCATGCACCGCACACTGATCCCCTTCGAGATCGCCGAGGCTGTCCCGCTGCTCGGCAAGGAGCCGTGCAAGCCTCCGGCAGCGATCTACTGGGTACTCACCCAGGCCGGACACAAGCTGTCGTGGACCGAGACGGTGCGCGCCCGCATGCCGCTGCCCGACGAGCGCGCCACGCTCCAGCTCCCCGACGCGACCCCGATCCTGCACATGGCCCGCGTCACGCACGGAACCGACGACCGCCCCCTGATCCTCGAAGAGCTGCGCATCGGCGCGGACCGTGCCGAACTCGCCTACCGGATCACCGCCGACAAACAGCCCGCCCGACGCACCCGCGCCTGAGCGGCAACCGGCATCGGTCGAAACCGCCTTCACTTCCTCAAGGGCGCGCCTGCGGCGCGCCGGGCCGCCCGGCCGCCCCGGCCGGGCGTGCGGCGTGGCCGCCGGTCCCGTCCGGTCGCCGGACGCCCCACGCCGCAGCCAGCCGGAGAAGTCGCAGCGTCGACCGACCGTCGCAGGCCGGGGCGTGAGTGGCTGGGGGTCGCCGGCCTCCGAGACTTTACGCAGCTCCCATGGGGCGAGCCTCGAAGAACAGGGGGCCCATCGGGCACAACCGCGGGCAGGTCCACTACCTGCCCGATTCGCCGGGCCAGCGTAAGGCCCCCTGTTCACTCGCCCCATGGCAGCTACTGCCCAAAGTCTCTCCGGCCGGCGAGGTGCCCACGCGCACCGCTCACCAGCGGAAACACCCCTCATGCCGCACCGCCGCCACCGCCGCCGAGTCCCTCCAGGAGCCCGGCGAGCCGGTCCACCGCATCCGGCCAACCCGCCAACCGCACGAGCCCGCGCCCGTCCTCACCCGTCGAGGCGACCGCCCGCACGGCCGACAACTCGAAGCCCGCACCGAGGAGCCCCCGGTTCAACCGGTCGGCAGCCTCACGGGCCTCCCGCCAGCCCGCCACGTAGTCGACCCCCGGCACCCACAGGCCGTGGCCGACGCCCATCACGTCATCGAGACCATCGCTCAGCCAGCTCTCACCCGAGCCAGTCACCTTGCCCACCTCTGCCCTGATCTAGGTAACGGATCATCAACTCTCTTTGGTCCAGGGCAGACGAGCAGCACGACGGCCCCGGTACCATCAGGCACCGGGAACCGCCGTGTTCCCAGCCGGGCCACCCTTCGCTTTCCAGGGCTAATGGGGTGGCCCGGTCTCGGTATGTGGTTGTCAGGCGCGACCCTCGGTCGGGAGGGGAGCTCCCACGACCGGAGGGGCCGCGCCCGTGACCGGAGCGGGTCGAGCTCCGATCGGTGTCCGATCCGCCGCCGACTCCCGATCGCGAGGGAGAACCGCAGGCGGCGGATCGGAGATCATCAGCGCGGTCTGTGTTCAGCCCCGCCGTCCAGATCGAAGCGGCACCAGACCGTCTTGCCGCCCCCGTCTCCCGGCGTCCACCACACGGCCGTGGCCAGTCGCTGAGCGATGAGCAGCCCACGCCCGCTGTCCGGCAACACCGCCTCGGACAGTTCCCCCACCAGCCCCGGCGAGAAGGTCTCGCACACCGGCAGCAGGGGAGGCGTCGAGTCCTCATCGGCAACGCCGATGAACAGCCACTTCGGCCACACCTTGACGATCACGTCGATGCGCCGACAGCCACCCGGCCGAGCCAGGTCCCGATCCGGCACCGCGTGGTTCAGCACGTTCCCGACCAGCTCCGAGACGACCAGCCGGGCATCGTCCACCACGTCACCGGCACCCGCGCCGCGAAGGAACTCGGCCGTCTGATCCCGCGCGACGCGTGCCGTGTTGCCGCACTCGGCGAAGAGCGTCAGCGTCAGGAAGTGCCCAGCAGACGACGGGTCCGGCGCCACGAACCAGTGGGCGTACGCGTCCAACTCGGTTGCCAGGTGCTTGGCTTTCCCCGCATCCATCATGTCCCCTTCCGAGCCTGAGACGGCCCTCACGGCACCGCTTGCTGCACGCAAGCCAGTACACGGTGAAAGGCGCGTGACCGGGAGCGTTCACCAGGGGGTTCACGTGAACACCGGCAAACACAAAGGGGGTTCATCAATGAACCCCCCAGCGGGAGACTGCTGTGACACGATGAATACTCGCTGTCATTCTCGGGTTGGCAGGGGAGCATGAACCGAGAGCCGAACGCGCAGTTGATCGCCGTCATGCATGAGGCCAAGGTCTCGAACAAGGGCCTGGCGAAGCGGATGCAGGACGCCGCCGCACAGCGCGGAGTGAGCCTTGGAACCACACACGTCTCCGTGAAGCGATGGCGCGAGGGCTCGGGCATCCAGCCGCAGGCAGCAGCGATCATGGCTGAGGTCTTGAGCACCAAACTGGGCCGTCGCATCATGCCGGGCGATCTCGGCTTCTTCGATCACGCGCGACCGGCTGCCCATGAGCCAGTCGAATACCCCAGCACGGTGCCGGAGGCGCTGTCCATGTTGGGCGGCCTGGCTGATGAGCGCGCCGAAGCCCCGGCCGCCGATCAGCTGACCATCTCGGACGGAGAACTCAGCTCAGCGGTCCTGTCATGGATGATCGCGCGCCCCGACGGCGTCCAGACCGACCGCCCCGCACACCAACGAGTCGGCATGCGCGACGTCCGCGCCATCAGGGACGCCGCCAGCATGTTCATGCAACTCGACTTCAAGTACGGCGGAGGCCATGGACACAAAGCCCTACGCCACTACTTCCGCCATGAGGTCCTGCCCCTGTTGGACGCCAGCTACAGCGAGAAGACGGGCACCGCGTTATTCAGCGCCGCCGCGGAGGTCTCGCAGCTGCTCGCATGGACCGCGTACGACACCGGAAACCACCCGCTCGCCCACCGCTACCTGACTTCCACTCTGCGCCTGACCCAGGTGATCGACGACCGCATGTTCGGCGCCCGCATCCTCGGCAACCTCAGCCACCAGGCCAACTACCTCGGTCGCCACACCCAAGCGATCCAACTGGCCCGCGCCGCAGTCGAGGGTGCTAAGGGCCGCGCCACTCCGCGCGCCATGGCGAACTACTCGGCGATGGAGGCCCGTGCCCTGTCCAACGCAGGCGACCGCATCGCGGCAGGCCGGGCGATGAACGAGGCAGAACGCCACTTCGAGCAGGCCGACACAGCCGAAGACCCCGCATGGCTCGCCTACTTCGACTCCGCGGAACTCATGGGCGAGCTCTGCCACTGCTTCCGCGACCTCAAGATGCGCCGCGAAGCAGTCGAGCAGGCGCAGCGCGCCGTGGACAGCACCGATCCGAAATACGCCCGAACCCTCGGGTTCTGCCGCATGGTGCTTGCGCAAAGCCAGCTACTGAATGGCGAACTGGAGGCAGCCGTCACCACCGCGAGCCTCGCAGTCGACGGCGGCGACTCCCTTCAGTCCACCCGCTTCCAGCGCTACGTCACCGACTTCCAGGCCGAGGTGAGCGCCCACGCAGCGAACCCGATCGTGGCGGCCTTCAACGACCAGGTGCGGGACGCACTTGCCCGACTCGACGACGAGGAGTAGCAGCTACCAGGGCCGCCAGTCGCGCGGAGCATCGTCGTTACGCAGGCCAGCGATGCGCCGGCGGTACTCGGCCGCCGTCCTCTCGTCCTCCTGCACGTTCTGCATGAGCCACGTCGTCATGCCGAACTCTTGCAGCCCGCGCAGCGTCTCGTACCCAGGCCAGTCATACAGGTCACGCCCGTACGCGGTCACGAAGTCGGCGTACTGCTCATCGGTCTGCCACCCAAGGCTGTGATGTTCAACGGCCGTGACCATGAGATCCCACTCGGGGTGATCGAAGCAGAATGCTTCGAAGTCGATCAGGATGACCTGCCCCTGATCGTCCACCATGAGGTTCTGCACGTGCGCGTCACCGTGCACCGGCCCCTTGGGCGTCTGGAAGCGCAGTTCGGCGTACTTGTCCTGCAGTTCGCGCCAACGCTTCCGAAGGAACACCTTGTCGTCTTCCGGGATCACGGCCCGGTCGAGCCGGCGCTGTTGTTTGTCGAAGGGATCGAACGAGGGCAGCTCAAGCCCGTCCGGCACCTTCAAAGCGTGGAGATCCCGCAGGGTGACCCCCAGCTCCCCATACGTCGCCTTCTGGTCCCCCTCAACGATCAGATGCCAGAAGGTCACGGGGTGACCGTCGACCACAAAGGGCTGCTCAAGATCCTCAACGATCCGAGCGGCCGGAAACCCCTCATCCGCCAACCAGCGCGAGATAGCGACCTCTTTACGAGCCGTGGTCAACCACTCCCGCCCACGAGCCACACGCATGACCACCGGCACCGAGGCCAGCCGAAACAACGCGTTCTCCCCGAGCCGGATCAACTCCGCGCCCCTGTCGTCGAGCCCCGCAGCCCGGCACGCGGCACTCATCACCCGCGCAGCCCCCGCCGACGTGAACCCCTCTTCCGATCGAGCAGCGTCAACCGCCATGCCCGTACCAGCTCCCCTAGTCGCGCGCGATCAACCGGCGCACGCCTACGGGTGACCAACCCGACGTGCACTGGACACACGACCACGACGGTACCCAGGAGAAGGGCGTCTCAGCGAGAGTAGGAGCCCTCAGCTTGGGAAGCTCGGGTTCTACGAGGTCGATGGGCTTGCTGACCTGCCGCGGAGCGGCATCATGACCTGAGGGTGTGCTGGGTGGTTGACCGCTGTTCCCCGTGGTTCCCCGCGCTATCTGGCACGGGTTTGGCACGGGAGCACGTCCAGCGGGTGAGTCAGTCGCGCCGCGGATCCGGCACGCCGATGCCGGGGCCGAGGTCGGTGGAGGTGGTCAACGAGTGGGCCGCGGTTCTCAGATCGTTCTCCCATCCCGGGAGCCCGTCGGGATCGATCCATTCGCTGTAGTCCGCTGCGACGGAGAGGAACCGTGTCTCCTCCTGGGTGTGGGCTGCGACCGTCATTGACAACCGGTCGGCCACGTCCTTGGGGCTCAGCTCGCCTTTTGCGAGACCGAACGCGAGGCTCACGAGGAGGTATCGGCCGGCTGCCTCTTCGTCGGGAATGGGTATGCCGAGTTCGTGTATGGCTTGGACGTACAGTTCACGGATCTCGGTCTCGTCGCTCCTGCGCGGCAGGCCAGCCAGTTCGCGCAAGGCAGGGGAATCACGCCCGTCGACGAGCGCATGAGCAGCCAGCATCGGGAGCTCCTCGGTTGGGAGTACCTCCGCCACGTACTGCCAAGCGCTGTGTTGCAACCGGTCCATGCGCCCATCGTGGGTGCGACGAGACGTCCTGGCCAGCCGATTGCTGTCGTGGCCTCGGCTTCTTCTTGCCCTGGGTCTTGTCGGGGATCTCGATGAGCTGGGTTCTTGCTGGTGAGAGCCCTGGCTGCCCGCCTACGACTGGTTGCCATTGGTCATCGTTGGCCACTGCCGAGCGTCCTCGGACGGCCCAGAGACGGCCCGGCATTGACGCTCGTCGGGCGCTCCCGGACCGACCGTTGTCAGTGGCTGGAGCTACGGTCACAGACGCGCGGCCGGCATCCGAGGTGCCCAGCTCTGTAGTGCAGTTGCATCCCCGACTCTGTCTGGGGGCGGCCCGGGAACAGCCCGGGACCTAACCGACGGTCGGGCTTCGTCGATGGCCAAGAGCGAGACCTGCCAGCGCCGGCCGCGCGCCTCTTCGTCCCGAACTCTCGGCTAGGGAGGTATTGAGGTCCGGTGGGCTGGTCAGTCGGCTAATGAGGAGCGTTGGCGGTCGGCTGCGCTTGCGGTGGTTGCTGTACTTCACTGCTGTACGGCGACTCCCCCGAAGGTTCTGAGCCGCACGACGGAGCACGGTTCAGAAGGCTCGCTCGCAGGTATGCCGAAGTTCAGCAGTCGCTCCGATCGCTGAGTTCTTCGAGCCTGCGAAGGAGAACCGCCCACGCAACGGTTGCCTTTCAGGCAGGCTTGTCCAATGAACCAACGAACGGCCTTCGAGGGGTTCCGTCTGAGCACGGAGGCGCAAATCAAGACATTTTGTCACGACACGGTTGCCTCCTGGGTCGAACTGCACCCCGAAGCGTCTATTGATGAGCTATTGCAACATTTGGCTGCGGATGCGGCTGCTGCGCGCGAGGCACACATGGGCTACACGATGGAGCGGCACGGCTTGACGAGGGAGGAGGTCGCCGTACTTGGTGAAATTAGCTATCGCGACCAACCAGCCTTGTAGGCCATCATCTCGGCGGCCCAGCCTGACGGACTCGTAGCGCTGCCGGACACGGGTGTCGTCCGCCGCCGCTGCCGGCCCTATCGTCGATACCCGAGCGCGCGACCACCGCATTAGGAGTTCGATCCGAGCCCTCTCCGGCTGCGGTCGTCGGCTGGTGGGACAGCCGGACCGAGACGCTGGTGTACGTCCCCGTCCCCTGTCGTTGATGTGAGCCATGGATGTCAGAACCTGTCCCATAGCTGAACCATGGGACGCTGGCTGCTGCCTCTGGCAAAGTAATCGTCACTGCTAGACGATTCTCTTGAGGAACCTTGTGAGCACGCTCGGTAGCTTCATCTGGTCAATCGCTGACCAGCTTCGGGGCCCTTATCGCCCCAACCAGTACGGGACAGTGATTCTCCCGTTCACGATCCTGAGACGGCTGGACTGCGTACTCGAGCCGGACCGCGCGGCGGTACGGGAGCTGGCTGCGAGGTACGAGAACCCGAACCGGCTCAAGGTCGAGGTCAAGAAGGCCACAGGGCGGACGTTCTACAACACCTCCTTCTACGAGTTTGCGAACCTGTTGGCCGATGCTGACGGACTGGCGGACAACCTCGCTGACTACATCGACCGGTTCTCCGCCGACGTGGACGTGTTCGAGTACTTCGACTTCAAGAAGGAGATCCTGGCCCTGGACAAGGCCGGGCTCCTGCGCGAGATCGTCAAGTCCTTCGGCGCCGTCGACCTGCATCCCGACGTGGTGTCCAACGCAGACATGGGGGATGCGTTCGAGTACATCATCCGCAAGTTCAACGAGGCCGCGAACGAGACCTCCGGAGACCACTACACGCCGCGCGACGCGATCCGGCTGCTGGTCGACCTGCTCTTCGCCGAGAAGGACGTCGATCTCACCGAGGGCGGCATCATCCGCTCGCTCTACGATCCCACCGCCGGCACCGGCGGCATGCTTTCCCTGGCCGAGGAGCACCTGCTCGCGCAGAACCCCGAGGCGAAGCTGAGCCTGTACGGCCAGGAGTACAACCCGCAGTCGTACGCCATCTGCAAGTCCGACCTGCTCGCCAAGGGCCACGACGCGATCAACATCGCCTTCGGCAACACGCTCACCGACGACGCCTTCAAGGGCCGCCAGTTCGACTATTGCATGTCCAACCCGCCCTACGGAGTGGACTGGAAGCAGTACGCCAAGGCGATCAAGGATGAGCGCGACTCCGCCGGCCCCTACGGCCGCTTCGCGCCGGGACTCCCCGCGACCTCCGACGGCCAGATGCTCTTCCTGCTCCACCTGGCCCACAAGATGCGCGCACCTGAGGACGGCGGCGGCCGCGTCGGCATCGTCATGAACGGCTCCCCCCTCTTCAACGGCGCCGCCGAATCCGGCCCCTCCAATATCCGCAAGTGGCTATTGGAGAACGATCTCGTCGAGGCCATTGTCGCCCTGCCGACCAACATGTTCTTCAACACCGGCATCGCCACCTACATCTGGATCCTCGACAACACCAAGCACCCCGACCGCCAGGGCAAGGTCCAACTCATCGACGGCACGTCGTTCTGGACCAAGATGCGCAAGAACCTCGGGTCCAAGGGGCGCGAGATCAGTGACGATGACCGCGCCGAGATCGTGCGGCTTTATGCCGACTTCGAGGACGCCGACCCCGACTTCTCCAAGATGCTGCGCAACGATGAGTTCGGCTGCTGGGCCATCACCGTCGAGCGTCCCCTGCTCGATGAGGACGGGAACCCTGTCGTCGACCGAAAGGGGAACCTGAAGCCCGACTCGAAAAAGCGTGACACCGAAAACGTGTCCTTCACCTACGGCGGCTCAACCGTCGGCGCGGCAGGGGAGCGCGAAGTCATCCAGAGGTACTTCGACGCGGAGGTGAAGCCGCACGTTCCTGACGCCTGGATCGACTGGGCCAAGACCAAGACCGGGTACGAGATCCCCTTCACCCGCCACTTCTACAGGTACACCCCACCCCGCCCTCTCGCCGAGATTGACGCCGACCTGGAGAAACAGGTCGCCAAGATCCTCGATCTTCTCCGTGAGGTGGAGGGATGAGCGACTCTGTCCGCCTCAAGTGGCTGCTCTCGGAATCCGACGTGCGAGCGGGGGTGGAAGCCGAAGCCCTGCCGCTTCTGTCGGTGTCGATCAGTTGGGGCGTTCGGCGTCGGGAGACTGCGGGCACGACTACAAGGGCGGCGGCGGAGGATCTGTCCAACTACAAGGTCTGCCGCGCTGGTGACCTCGTCATCAACCGTATGCGGGCGTTCCAGGGGGCCCTTGGCATCGCCCCGGAGGACGGGATCGTCAGCCCGGACTACGCAGTGCTGGGAGTCGACTCGAGCATCGACTCACGCTGGCTGAACTACTTCCTCACCAGCGGATCCACAGTGGCGACCATGGCCAGTCTGGTTCGAGGTATCGGCGGAACAGAGGCTGGGAACGTCCGAACTCCCCGACTGAACATTGCCGACCTGCTGTCGATAGTCGCGCCTCTCGTATCTGCAGAGGAGCAGCGCGTCATCGCCGACTACCTCGACCGCGAGACGGCCCGCATCGACACGCTCATCGAAGAGCAGCAGCGGCTGATCGAGATGCTTCGTGAGCGTCGGCTCGCACTTCGTGTCAACGTGGCTTTGCACGGAACGGCGCCGGCTGAGGAGGTCGAGAGCCCCTTGCCGTGGGCAAAGACGCTCCCAGCTGCTTGGCGCGTTGTCCCGCTCACTTCAGTCGCTGCACTCGAAAGCGGGCACACTCCAAGCCGCTCCCGGGAAGACTGGTGGCGGGACTGCTATATCCCGTGGGTAAGCCTCCACGACGTTGGGATGATGCGGGGCGTCAAGTACCTGCACGACACGACGCAGCACATCAGTGATGCTGGGATTTCCAACAGCTCCGCCCGTCTCCTTCCAGCACGGACTGTTGTCCTCTCTCGAGACGCGACTGTCGGTCGTACGGCGATCATGGGCGTTCCGATGGCGACATCTCAGCACTTCGCGGCGTGGGTGTGCGGACCGGATCTTGACCCTGAGTACCTCTGGGTCTTGTTCGGGGATGCAATGCAGCCTTTCTTCGACTCGTTCCAGAACGGCTCGACGATCCGAACGATCGGGATGGGAGACCTGAAGGCCTTCCGCATCCCGCTCCCGCCGCTCGACGAGCAGCGCCGCATCGTCGAATACCTGGACGAGGAGACCGCGAAGATCGACTCGCTCATCGCCGAGACGGAGCGGTTCGTCCAGCTCTCCAAGGAGCGCCGGTCGGCGTTGATCACGGCGGCGGTAACGGGGCAGATCGACGTACGAGAGGTGGCGTGATGGCGGACCACAACGAGGTGGTCTTCGAGACGGAGATCTGCGAGTTCCTGCGGGACCATGGCTGGCTGTACTCGGTGAACGACCGTGACGGCGGGGAGTATGACCGGGAGCGGGCTCTGTTCCCGGACGACCTCTTCGCGTGGCTGGAGGAGACGCAGCAGTCGGCGTACGAGAAGGCGTTGAAGGCGGCAGGGTCGCAGGCGAAGTTCCTCGACGTGCTGACCGCGGCGCTCGGCCGACCGCTGGAACATGGCGGTGGAACGCTGAACATCCTGCGTAACGGGGTGCAGTACATCGGCGGTGGCCGGTTGAAGATGGCGCAGTTCCGTCCGGAGACATCGCTCAACGAGACCACGACGGCTCACTACGAGGCGATGCGGGTGCGGGTGGTGCGACAGGTCCACTTCTCGACCGCCGACCAGCGCAGTATCGATCTGGTGTTCTTCGTCAACGGGCTCCCGGTGGCCACGGTGGAGCTGAAGACCGACTTCACCCAGTCGCTGGACGAGGCGGTCAACCAGTACAAGCAGGACCGCAATCCGTTGACGAACGGGCGGCCGGAGCCGTTGCTGTCGTTCGGTCACCGGGCGCTGGTGCACTTCGCGGTCTCGAACGACTTGGCGGCGATGACCACGAGGCTGGAGGGGGAGAAGACCCACTTCTTGCCGTTCAACATCGGCTTCGACAGCGGTACTGGCAACCCGCCCGGCGCGGACGGACGGTCGTCGACGGCGTACCTGTGGGAATGCGTCTGGGAGAAACACGCCTGGCTGAACATCATCGGGCGGCTGATGATCGTGCAGACCAAGGAAGAGTGGGACGTCACAACCGGCACGTCGGTGCGGCGTACGAGCATGCTCTTCCCGCGGTTCCACCAGTGGGAGGCCGTCACGAGCATCGTCGAGGCGGTGAAGGAGGAGGGTGTCGGGCAGCGGTACCTGATTGAGCACTCGGCCGGGTCGGGGAAGACGAACACCATCGCCTGGACGGCCCACCGGCTGGCGCGGCTGCATGTCGATGATCGGAAGGTCTTCGACTCGGTCATAGTGATCGTGGACCGCACCGTGCTCGACTCCCAGCTGCAGGATGCGATCCGGCAGATCGACGGCACCGGCAAGATCGTCACGACTATCAGCCCCGAGGACGTCCGCAAGGCCGGCGCAAAGTCGAAGTCGGGTCTGCTGGCGCAGGCGTTGAAGAACGGTGAGCTAATCATCGCGGTGACAGTGCAGACCTTCCCGCATGCGCTGAACGAGATCCGGACCCACGCTGGCCTGAAGGGCAAGAAGTTCGCCGTCATCGCCGATGAGGCGCACTCCTCCCAGTCGGGCCAGATGTCCTCAAAGCTGAAGCAGGCGCTGACGGCCGAGGAGGTCAAGGAGATCGAGGAGGGTGGCGAGGTCGATGTGGAGTCGGTGCTGGCCTCGGAAATGACCGAGCGGGCCGAATCGGAGAACATCTCCTACTTCGCCTTCACCGCGACGCCGAAGAACAGGACGCTGGAGCTGTTCGGCCGCAAGGGGGCCGACGGAAAGCCGCGCGAGTTCCACCTCTACTCGATGAAGCAGGCGATCGAGGAGGGCTACATCCTCGACGTGCTCAAGGGCTACCAGCACTATGACACCGCGCTGAAGATCGCTGGCAAGGCCGAAAGCGGTAACGGAGGAGAGGTCGAGGAGGCCGCCGCCCGCAAGGGTCTGATGCGGTGGGTGCAACTCCACCCGACGAACATCAGCCAGAAGGCGCAGATCATCGTCGAACACTTCCACGCCAACGTCGCCTACCTCCTCGAAGGCAAGGCCAAGGCGATGGTGGTGACCGGCTCACGCAAGTCCGCCGTGAAATACAAGCGGGCCATCGACGCCTACATCGCCAAGCGCAGCGCCTCGGACGCCTCGTACAACTACCGCACGCTGGTCGCCTTCTCCGGCGGGGTGACGATGACCGAGGACGATACCTGGCACAGCGACTGGGGCCCGCAACCATCGGAGGATGACGAGTTCACCGAGGCCAACATGAACCCCGGTGCCGGGGCTGATCTCGCGGCCGCGTTCAAGGGCGACACGTACAAGATCATGCTGGTCGCCAGCAAGTTCCAGACCGGCTTCGACCAGCCCCTCCTGTCGGCAATGTACATCGACAAGAAGCTGCCGGGGCTCACCGCGGTGCAGACGCTCTCGCGGCTCAACCGCACCCACCGCACCGCCGGTGGGGAGCAGAAACGCAAGACGTTCGTCATCGACTTCGCCAACAAGCCCGAAGACATCAAGGCAGCTTTCGAGCCGTACTTCAAGAACGCCACCCTGGAAACCGAGACCGACCCGTACATCGTCATCCACCTGGCTAACAAGCTCGCCCAGGCCGGAATCTACACCGACGACGACGTCCGCAAGGTCGCCGAACTGTGGGTGACCCGGAAGGGCAACAACGCACTCTCGGCGGCGATCAGCCCGGCGCAGCACGACTTCCGGCGCCGCTACGCGCGGGCGATCGAGGAAGAGGACAAGGTCGCCCTCAACGCGCTCGACCTCTTCCGCAAGGATGTCTCCACCTACGTACGTCTCTATGACTTCATGTCCCAGGTCGTCGACTACGGCGACCCCTACATGGAGATGCTCTCCATCTTCCTGCGCCTGCTGGAGAAGGTCATCGCCGAATCCGCCTGGGCCGCCGACGTAGACCTCTCCGACGTGGTGCTGGTCGGGGTCAAGCACAACAAGGCGAACCCGGTCGACATCTCGCTTGTGGGCGACGGCCAACTGAAGGGCATCAGCGCCGCCGGCACGGGCACGAAGAAGGATCCGAAGTACGTTGCGCTCCAAGTCGTCATAGACAAAATGAACGACCTCTTCGGGGCCGAATCGTTCGCCGAGTACCAGGTCCGGGAGTTCGTACAGGGGCTCGTACAGCGATTGCTCGCCGACTCGAACCTGATCAACCAGACCAAGGTGAACTCCAAGAAGCAGTTCCTGGAGTCGCCAGACTTCCAAGCAGCCGTTACGGAGGCGGTCGCAGACAACCAGGACGCCCACAACACGATGGCTGACTACTTCTTCACCGACGGGCCGGCTATCAACTCGATCATCGTCGCCCTCGCGGATGCCTTCTACGAAGCAGCGGTCGATCAACAGGTGGGTTCTTAGATAGGGCAGGACGCATGTGCCGCCCTAGCAGACCACCCCGCTGCGGAGGTGAGGGCAAGCAGGATCCATGGCCGTCATCGAGCAGGCCGAGTTGACCTCGGCCAGCCAGCTAGAAGCACAGCGTACAGGCAAGCTCCGCCCTAACCACCAGATCGTGTGCTATGGATCGTGCGGACTACGCTGATAAGGAGAACTAGCATGGCCATCAAAGCAATTGAAACACGCTACGCAGGATGCAGGTTCCGTTCCGGTCTTGAGGCTCGATGGGCTGTGTTCTTTGATGCCCTCGGCATCGAGTGGAACTACGAACCGCAAGGGTTTGAGACCCAACACGGCCGGTACCTACCGGACTTCTGGCTCCCTGAAACGAAAGCATGGATTGAAGTCAAGGGCGGGAAGCCGACCAAGCGGGATCGGCTCAGATGCGAGGAAGTAGCACGAGAGGAGTGGGAGATCGGACACCGATTCAGGATTCTGGTGGGCGATATCCCGCGAGCCCCCTTTCTCGTTTCCGAAACAGGACCCTACGGTCTCCTGTGCCAGTCCTGGACTGCCGGCCCTGAAACGACAGACCCGTTGCCCAAGCTGAGGGAGCCGCTTGCATTGGCACCCATGGTGAGTCCCGGCGACATTGGGACATGGCAGGGATTCGTGAAAACCGGTTGGGTTCCGGTACATGAAAAGGCCAAAGATCTACCTGAGGCGTTGACCAAAGCACGCTCCGCCCGTTTCGAACACGGGGAGTGCGGATGACATGGATGATGGCTTAGCTTCGCGGGTGGCGGAGCGGCTTTGGCGCGAGTGATCACGGCCCCGTAAGCTTCCGGCGCGTCGGGCAGTCTGTGGACCTGCCCGGTAAAGCACGACGTTGGGGACATGATCTTCGAGGCTCGCGCCAAAGTGGCTGCGTAAAGCCGTGGAGCCGACCGCCCCAGCCACGACGTACCCCTTCTTTTTCATCCACGTAAGGTGATCTGCTTTGCAGGGTCAGCGGCCGCGCGCGGCTACTTCTCGGGAGGCTCCGGGGCGGGTGCGACGCCGGTGGGGCAGGAGGCGCCCCGGTTCGTCTCGAACGGGGTACTTGGCTCGACCCCCGTCCCGCCCAGGCCGCAGTACCCGTTCGGGTTTTTGGTTTCCGAAAGGTACTGCTGGTGGTAGCGCTCGGCCGCGCAGAAACCGCAACCCCTACGGGGAGGATCTGCGCCTTGATGTTGCCCTGCCGAGCAAATATGAAGCGGAGCCTGGCGTGCATGCCCAGGATCCGCTTCATGTGTAGTAGCGGGGACAGGATTTGAACCTGCGACCTCTGGGTTATGAGCCCAGCGAGCTACCGAGCTGCTCCACCCCGCGTCGGTGTAGGAGCACCTTACGCCACTCAGCGACTTCCAGTGACCAGCGCTCGACTGACGACGCCTTTAGCTAGCGGTCGGTGGAGCCGATCTAGCCGGTGGCCTGCTCGCTCTGGAGCGAGCAGGCTCAAAAAGCCCACGCCTCAGCTGTTACTCGCCGTCCAGCCCCCCAACCAGCCGGGTTATTACTGCATGAGCAGCACTTGACTGATACTCGTGCAGCGCGGTCAGAGGCATGCGCCGTCAGGGGGCGACGCAGTCTCAAACGCCATGCCTGGTGCCCCGCCCAGTGCACCCCAGCGCCGCAGGGGGTGCTGCTGCTGTTCCTGGCCGTGCCACGGATCACCGTTCCAGGCCTCTTCTCGGCCAGCAGCGGTTACTCTGCCCATCTGACGTCACCTCAGCAGAGCGGGGGAGCCACTCATGTCGCAGGAGCCGTGGGCGGGATTGTCCGAGGCCATCAGCGCTATCCGGGGCGAGCTGGAGCAGGCCCTGGCCGATGGCCGTGGGCGTCCGGTCCAGTTCCGCACCGGGCCGGTGGAGATGGAGTTCGCCGTGGATGTCAAGAAGGACGGCCAGGCGGGTGCGAAGGTTTCGGTCCTGCCCTGGAGTGCCAGCGTCGAGGCGAAAGCCGGATACGCGGTCGGCACCACATCCCGTCTGAAGATCACATTGCAGCCGGTCGACGAGCACGGCCAGGATCAGAAGATCGGCTCCCACACCCCCCAGCGCCCCCAGTAACACCCCGGCGGACGCCCACTGGGTGAGATGCAAAGAACGGGGGCCACGAGTGGACGTACAACGGGTGGTGGAGGTCTGGGACGCGGCAGGCCAAATCGCCGGGACCGGGTACCTGATCACGGACCGCTTGGTCCTGTCCGCCTACCACAACATCCAGCACGCCGGATCCACTGCTCAGCGCGCGGTGGAGGTGCGGCGGCTCGCCCTGCACGGAGAGCAGCCGGCCGCGTGGATAGCGGCCGAGGTGCTATGGCCGGGGCAACCGCCCGACATCGAGCAGGACCCGCACACCGATGCCGCCCTGCTGCTCATCACCGACACCGCCTGGCAGCCCCCCATCTCTGCGGCACCGGTGCGCTGGGGACGCCTGCCCGCACCCTCACCCGGTGCCGCCGAGGTCCGGATTGCCTGTGTCGCGGTGGGATTCCCCCAGGCCGAGGAGCGGGACGGAAAGCGCGACACCAAGCAGATCAGCGGGCACATCGAGGCCCTCAGTGGCCTGAAGTCCGGACTGATCACCGCGCACATCGACCAGGTTGCCACCCCTAGTCCAGCCGGTGCGCCGTCGTCCTGGTCGGGGGCATCCGGAGCCGCCCTCTTCTGCGGGAACCTGCTGACCGGAGTCCTGACCACCGACCGCACGAGACACTACCCGGGCAACCAGCTCATCGCCGTTCCCCTGACCACGCTCGCCGCCCGCCCCGGCTTCACCACCACGCTCAAAACCGCAGGGAACCCCCTGTCCCTGGAAGACATCACCACCTCCGCCAGCGGCGACCAATCCCCAGCAGGCCCTTACGACGTGGAAGCGCCCCTGGGCCTGCACAACCTCCCCGACCTGCCCCCCAAAGTCTTCGTCGGCCGGGACGAAGACCTCACCATCCTCGCCGCCGCATTGGAGCAGGACTCCAAGGCAATCACGCAGACTGTGCAGGGACTCGGCGGTGTCGGCAAGACCACCCTGGCCCTGCATTACGCCCACACCCACCGGGACGCCTACCAACTGGTGTGGTGGATTCGAGCCGACACCCCCGAACAGATCACCACCGACCTCGCCAGCCTGACCACCCGCATCAACGGCGGCACCACCAGCCACACCACCGCGGAGGACGCGGAGTGGGCCATCGGATGGCTCCAAACCCACCCCGGCTGGCTCCTCATTCTCGACAACGCCGAACACCCCGACACCACCCGCCACCTAATCAGCCAGCTCCACCACGCCGGACGCCACCTGATCACCAGCCGCTTCGCGAACGGCTGGCCCGCCACCCCCCTCGCCCTTCCCCTCCTCACCCCCGCCGCCTCACTGGACCTGCTCACCCTGCTAACCGGCCTGACCGACCCCGACAACCAGCGCAACGCCCGCCTTCTCGCCGACGACCTCGGACACCTCCCCCTCGCCCTCGAACAAGCCGGCGCCTTCATCGCCCAGAGCCGCATCCCCATCAGCACCTACCGGGACCTGCTCCGCCAGCACCCAGCCGAGACCACCAGCACCGCTGCCGCGGGCAGCGACCCCCAGCGCACCATGGCCCGCATCTGGCGCATCACCCTCGACACCCTCCACCGCACCACCCCCCTGGCCGTCGACATCCTGCGCACCGCCGCCTGGTACGCCCCCACCGCCATCCCCCGCACCCTGCTCGCCCCCCTGGCCGAGAACCCCGTCAGCTACGCCCACGCCCTGAGCCAACTTGCCGCCTACAACATGATCAACCTGGACGCCGACACCCTCAGCGTCCATCGCCTCATCCAGACCATCGCCCGCACCCCCGACCCCGCCACGACAGACGACGCCGACCCCCACCGCACCCACGCCACTATCACCACCGCCCGCAACCACGCCACCACCCTCTTGTGCACCGCACTGCCCGACGACCCAGAGACGAACGTGGCCGGATGGCCCGCCTGGCGCACCCTTCTCCCCCATGCTGAAACTCACCTCACCGCCGTCAACCCAGCCCACGACACCGAAGCCACCAATGTCCTCCTCGCCCTCACCGCCAACTACCTACGAGACCAAGGCCAGATCACCCAGGCCATCACCTACAACAAGCGCTGCCTGGACGCGTCCACCCGCCTCCACGGCCCCGACCACCCCGACACGCTTGCCAGCCGCAGCCACCTCGCGTACACGTACCGAGCAGCGGGGGAACTTGGCCGGGCCATCCCGCTGTACAAACAGGCCCTCGCCGATCGGGTGCGGGTGCTGGGCAAAGACCACCCCTCCACGCTCGCCTCCCGCAACAACCTCGCGAGCGCCTATGCGGCGGCGGGAGATCTGGGTCGGGCCATCCCGCTGTACAAACAGGCCCTCGCCGATCGGGTGCGGGTGCTGGGCGAGAACCACCCCAACACGCTCGTCTCCCGTAACGACCTCGCGGGCGCCTATGAGTCGGCAGGAGATCTTGGTCGGGCCATCCCGCTGTACAAACAAACCCTGACCGACTCTGTGCGGGTGCTGGGCAAAGACCACCCCTCCACGCTCACCTCCCGCAACAACCTCGCGAGCGCCTATGCGGCGGCGGGAGATCTGGGTCGGGCCATCCCGCTGTACGAACAGACCCTGACCGACTTCCTACGGGTCTTGGGCGAAGATCACCCCACCACGCTCGCTTCCCGTCACAACCTCGCGGGCGCCTATGCGTCGGTGGGGAACCTTAGTCGGGCCATCCCGCTGCACGAACAGACCCTGACCGACTGCCTACGGGTCTTGGGCGAAGATCACCCCACCACGCTCGCTTCCCGCCACAACCTCGCGGGCGCCTATGCGTCGGCGGGGAACCTTAGTCGGGCCGTCAAGCTGTACAAACAGGCCCTCGCCGATCGGGTGCGGGTGCTGGGCGAGGACCACCCCGACACGCTCATCTCCCGTAACAACCTCGCAGGCGCTTACCGAAGTGCGGAAAATCTTGGTCGGGCCATCCCGCTGTACGAACAGGCCCTGACCGACTGCCTACGGGTCTTGGGCGAAGATCACCCCACCACGCTCGCTTCCCGTCACAACCTCGCGAGCGCCTATGCGGCGGCGGGGGACCTTGGTCGAGCCATCCCGCTGCACGAACAGGCCCTGACCGACTGCCTACGAGTGCTGGGCCAGGACCACCCCGACACGCTCGCTTCCCGTCACAACCTCGCCAACGCCTATGCGTCGGCGGGGGACCTTGGTCGAGCCATCCCGCTGTACGAACAAACCCTGACCCACGGCCTACGGGTCTTGGGCGAAGATCACCCCACCACGCTGGTCTTCCGTAACGACCTCGCAGGCGCCTATAAGTCGGCGGGGGACCTTGGTCGAGCCATCCCGCTGTTCGAACAAACCCTGACCCACTGCCTACGGGTCTTGGGCGAAGATCACCCCACCACCCGTACGGTCAGGGCCAACCTCACCTACGTGAAATCGACCAGCACCTGATCCGCTCCAACAGCGAGCAGCGACTTCGCTTCAGCGTCGCCCTCCATGCTCGAATCAGTTTCCCTAGCCGCGCGATCAACTGGCGTACGCCCATGAGTGATCAATCCGACGGGCACATGCGAAAGTGACCTCATCAACTCCCCGGAACAGCGAAGTCATTACTGCATGAGCAGCGCTTGACTGACGACTCCCGCAGCGCGGCGATCGGCGCGAGTTCCGCCTGTGTCTGCGCCCACAGCACCAGCGCGTACGCCGCCACGGACAGCGCCGCCCCGAGCAGTCCCACCGCGGCGTACGGCCGCAGCGCGGCGACCGTGCGCCCGCGCCAGTGCCACACCGCGTACGCCGGGATCACCACGCCCTGGATCGCCATCAGCCAGGCGATGTACCCGAGGGACGACCCGGAGGCCCGCACCCCGAGCCCGTCGAGGACCGTGTACGCCGCGATGACCAGTCCGGTCGCCAGGGCGGCGCCGATCGCCGCCCAGTCGGGCCGGCGGCCGCGCAGACCCCACAGGGCGACACCGGTCAGGCCGGCGCAGGACACGGCGATGCCCGCGGCCGCCCAGCCGCCGGGCACCTCGTGCGCGAAGACGGCGGCGAGCACGGTGACGACGAGCGGGGCGGTGCCGCGCGCGATCGGATAGGCCTGCCCGAAGTCGCCGAGCCGGAAGGACTTCATCAGCAGGGCGTAGTACACGACGTGGATCGCGGCCGAGACGAGCAGGTACGGCCACGCGCCGCGGGCCGGGAGCGCGGCGAACGGCGCCATGGCCAGCCCGATCAGCAGGCCGCCGCCCGCGATCAGGGTGAACCCGGTCAGTTTGTCGGTGATGCGGTGGGCGATCGCGTTCCAACTGGCGTGCGTGACCGCGGCGAGCAGGACGGCCGCGGTGACCGCCGGCGTCACGAGGTGCGCTCGCGCACGTCCACGAGGACGCCCCCGGCCTGGGCGACCAGCGCCCCGGGTGCCATGGGGAAGACGGTGTACGGGGTTCCGGCGGCCGCCCAGATGACGTCGTGGTCCAGCAGCGACCGGTCGGCGAGCACGCGGGTCCGGGTCCGGTGCCCGAAGGGCGGTACGCCGCCGATGGCGTAGCCGGTCGCCTCCCGCACGACGTCCGCCTTGGCCCGCGTGACCTTCTCGGCGCCGAGTTCCTCCCGGACACGCTCGACGTCCACCCGCGAGGCACCGTCCATGAGCACCAGCACCGGCTCCCCTCCCCCAAGCTCTCGACTGCGCTCGAGCAGGGGGGACCCCCAGGCCGTGAAGATCAGCGACTTGCAGATCTGGCTCAGCTCGCAGCCGACGGCCGCCGCGGCCTCGGCGGCGGTCCTGGTCGCCTCGGGAAACCTGCGGACCTCGGGGATCAGCCCTTCGAGCCCCAACTCACGCAGGGCGTCGGCGAAACGGGGGTGGGCTCCTGACTCGGATGTCGTCGTCATGAACGGCAGGCTAGCTGCCGGTTACGGACATCACGAAAGAATTCCCACGTGGTGGACGAGGCTGTCGAACACAGCCGAACACGGCCGAGGCCGGTGAGGGTGCGCCGTCCCCACGGCACCCTCACCGGCCGGTCCCTCCGGTGAGCTACGAGCTCACACCTGTACGAGTTCCCGCCGCTCGTCCGGGTCGGCGTGCCGCGGCTGCTCGGTGTGCAGGGCCGTGCCCTCCACGTCCACGTCGGGCAGGGCGCGCTCCAGCCAGCCGGGCAGCCACCAGGCCCGGCGGCCCAGCAGCGCCAGTACGGCCGGCACGATCGCCATGCGCACGATGAACGCGTCGAAGAACACCGCGATCGCCAGCCCGAAGCCGATCATCTTGACCATCGACTCGCTGGAGCCGATGAAGCCGGAGAAGACGGCGATCATGATGACCGCGGCGGCCGTCACCACCCGTGCGCCGTGCCGGAACCCGGTCACCACGGCCTGGCCCGGCTTCTCCCCGTGGACGTACGCCTCGCGCATGCGGGTGACGAGGAACACCTCGTAGTCCATCGCGAGGCCGAAGACGACGCCCACCATGAAGATCGGCATCATCGACATCACCGGGCCGGTCTCCTCCACGTTCATCAGGCCCGACAGCCAGCCCCACTGGAAGACCGCGACCACCGCGCCGAGCGCCGCCAGCACCGACAGCAGGAAGCCGAGCGCCGCCTTGAGCGGGACCAGGACCGAGCGGAAGACCACGATCAGCAGCAGGAAGGCCAGGCCGACCACCAGCGCCAGATACGGCAGCAGCGCGTCGTTGAGCTTCTGCGAGACGTCGATGTTCATCGCCGTGGAGCCGGTGACCAGGACCTTCGCGTCGGTCTTCGCCTCGATGTCGCCGCCCGCGCCGCGGATGGCGTGCACCAGGTCCTCGGTGGCGGTGGAGGACGGCTTGGAGTCGGGGACGACGGTCACGGTCGCGGTGTCGCCGACCTTGTTGGGCTGCGCCTCCGTCACCGTGACGACGTTCTTGAGGCCCTTGATCTCTTCCGTGACCTTGGTGAAGGACGCCTTGGGGTCGGCGCTGTCCTTGGCATCGACCACGACCATCAGCGGGCCGTTGAAGCCGGGTCCGAAGCCCTCCGAGAGCAGGTCGTAGGCGCGGCGCTGGGTGGCGGAGACGGGCTGGGAGCCGTCGTCCGGCAGGCCCAGTTCGAGGGAGGCGGCCGGGATCGCGGCGGCGCCCAGGCCGAGCACGCCGAGCAGCAGCACGGCGACCGGGCGGCGGACGACGAAGCTCGCCCAGCGGGTGCCCATGGTGGGCCGGTCCGGCTGCCGCGCGGGGCGCCCGCGGCGGAGCAGCCCGCTCTTCGCTCCGGCCGGCTTGACCTTGCGGCCCGCGAAGCCCAGCAGGGCCGGGATCATCGTCAGCGCGATGAGGACGGCGATGACGACCGTGCCGGCCGCCGCCAGGCCCATCTTCGTCAGCATCGGGATGTTGACCACGGACAGGCCCACCAGGGCGATCACGACCGTCAGCCCGGCGAAGACCACCGCGGAGCCCGCGGTGCCGACGGCCCGTCCGGCCGCCTCCTCGCGCTCGCGGCCCTCGGCGAGTTCGGCGCGGTAGCGGGAGACGATGAACAGGGCGTAGTCGATGCCGACCGCGAGGCCGATCATCGTGGCCAGGATGGAGGTGGTGGAGCCCAGGTCCAGGGTGTGGGCGAGGGCGGTGATCGTCGAGACTCCGATGCCGACGCCGACGAGCGCGGTCAGCAGCGGCAGTCCGGCCGCGAGGAGCGAGCCGAAGGTGATGACGAGCACGACGGCCGCGACCGCGATGCCGATGACCTCGCTCGCGCCGGTCTGCGGCGCGGTCTGGAGGGCGTCGCCGCCGATCTCCACGGTCAGCCCGGCGTCCCGCGCCTGCTGCGCGGCCTCGTTCAGGGCGGTGCGCGAGGAGTCCTCCAACTCCATGCCGGAGACCTTGTACCGCACCGACGCGTAGGCGATCGTGCCGTCCTGGCTGACGGCCCTTCCGGTGTAGGGGTCGGCCACGGAGGCCACCTCGGAGCCGCGGGACAGGTCCTCGACCGTCTTCTCGACGGTCGCCTTGTTCCCGGCGTCCGTCATCTTCTCGCCGCTCGGCGCCTTGAACACCACGCGAGCGGTGGCCCCGTCGGCGCTCGCCCCCGGGAAGCGCTGTTCCAGCAGGTCGAAGGCCTTCTGCGCCTCGGTGCCCGGGATGGAGAAGGAGGTGTTTCCGGCGGCCGGCGCGGAAACGGCGCCGACGCCCGCCAGGGTCAGCAGTGCCAGCCAGATCAGGGCGACGAAGTGCCGTCGCCGGAAGGCGAGGCGGCCGAGTCTGTAGAGGAACGTGGCCACGTTGACGTACTCCCGGTCATGTCGTGGGGGTGGTTGTGGGCAGGGGTGATCAGCCCGACGACGTGAGCGGTGACGTCAGAGGGTGGGCTTGCTGGGGAGAGGTGTCAGGAGGTCGGTACGCCGAGGGCGGGGAGGACCACGGCGTCGATGTACGAATGCAGGAAGGCCTGGGTCGGCGGCTGGGCCTCGATGAGCGCCCGGACGACGAAGCCGCCGGCCAGCATGTGCACCACGAAGTCCAGCGCCGGGCAGTCCGCCCGGATCTCGCCCCGGTCGACGGCGCGTTGCAGCAGTGCGCGGAACTCGGCCATCTCCGGTTCGATGAGCTGCTCCCGGAAGGCCTGTCTGAGGTCCGGGTTGGTGTGCATCGCCATGGCCAGGGCCCGCATCAGCGCGGAGTTCTGCTCCATGACGCAGTCGTCCTCGCGGGTGACGAGGGCGTGCAGGTCGGTGCGGAGCGTTCCGGTGTCGATCGTGTCGAGCCGCACCGGCTTGCCGTGCCGCATGGCCCTCACGACGAGCTCGGCCTTCCCGCCCCACTGGCGGTAGAGGGTGGCCTTGCTGGACCGGGTGCGGGCGGCGACGGCGTCCATGGTGAGGGAGTCGTAGCCGACCTCGCGGAGCAGGTCGAGTACCGCGGCGTACAGCTCCGCCTCACGCTCGGGCGTGAGGCGGCTGCGGCGCCCGGTCGAGACCTCGGCCATGTCTGCCGCCTTCCCGCTTGGAACGACACCGTTTCGTACACGAAGAATGTAGCGCACCCCTCTAACGAAACGAAACCGTTTCGTACGTGTCCTGGGTCACGACTGTCGGTTCGGCATAAGTTGCTGCGGCCCATACCCGGGCAAAGCATGGGAACGTGAGCTATCTGCGCCTGCCGCACCTCAGCGGCGACCTGCTGTGCTTCGTGGCCGAGGACGACCTCTGGCTGGCGCCGCTCGACGGAGCGGGCCGTGCCTGGCGCCTCACGGTGGACCGCACGAAGGTCGGCCCTCCCCGCTTCTCCCCCGACGGGCGGCACATCGCGTACACGAGCTGGCGCAGTCTGGTGCCCGAGATCCACCTGGTCGCGGTGGACGGCGGACCGGCCCGCCAGCTGACCTACTGGGGCAGCACCGACACCCGGGTGTGCGGATGGGCGCCGCCCGACGAACACGGCCGCACCGACATCCTCGCCGTCACCTCCCACGGCGAGCCGTTCTCCTACTTCACCTGGGCCTACAAGGTCGGCACCGACGGCGCCCCCGGCCGCAAGCTGCCCTGGGGGCCGGTCTCCGACCTCCAGGTCGCCGACGTGGCCGGCGGCCACAAGACCCTGCTGCTGACCGGGACGCCGCCCCACGAACCGGCCTCCTGGAAGCGATACCGGGGCGGCGCGACGGGCCGGCTGTGGCTGCACGGACAGCGGCTGCTCGCCGACATCGGCGGGCATCTGGCCTGCCCGATGTTCGTCGGCGGCCGGATCGCCTTCCTCTCCGACCACGAGGGCGTCGGCAACCTCTACTCCTGCGCCCCCGACGGCTCCGACCTGCGCCGGCACACAGACCACGACGCCTTCTACGCCCGGCACGCCTCCAGCGACGGCACGCGGGTGGTGTACCAGTGCGCGGGCGACCTGTGGATCATGGACGACCTGTCCGCCGACTCGGTCCCGCGCCGGCTCGAGGTGCGGCCGAGCGGACCGCAGGCGGGCCGCCGCAGCTATCAGGTGCCGGCCGCCCAGCACGTCGACGGCATCTCCGTCGACGAGACTGGCCGGGCCAGCGCGGTCGTCGTACGCGGCTCCCTGCACTGGCTGACCCACCGCGACGGCCCCGCCCGCACCCTCATCGACACACCCGGTGTGCGCATCCGGCTGCCGGAGATGCTCGGCGAGACCGGCCAGGTCGCCTACGTCACCGACGCGGACGGCGAGGACGCCGTCGAGATCACCCACCTGCCCCGGGCCAGCGGCACCCGCCCGCTGCGCCGGCTCGCCTCCGGCCGCCTCGGCCGCGTCCTGGAGACGGCCTCCGACCCCGCCGGCGAACGACTGGCCCTCGCCTCCCACGACGGCCGCCTGCTGCTGCTCGACGTAAGCGACGTAAGTGACGTGAACGAGGGAGAGACGGCGGAGGCGGCTGAGGGGGCGGAGGGGCAGGAGGCGGCCGCGGGCGCCTCGTCGAGCGGGGAGACCTCCGCCGGTCCGGATACCGTCGAGGGCTCCGCGGAGGCCGGTGCGCCCGCAGCGACCGGCGCGACGGACGGTCCGACCGCCCCCGACGCGACGAACGGATCGGCTGCCCCCGACGCGACGGGCGGTTCGGCCGACCGTCTCACCGAGTTGGTGCGGTCCGTGAACGGGCCCGTGCGGGACCTGGCGTTCTCGCCCGACGGGGCATGGCTGACCTGGTCGCATCCCGGGGTCGGGCGTTCGCTGCGGCAGATCAGGATGGCGCGGATCCAGGACCGCCTGATCGTCGACGTCACCAACGGCCGCTTCGAGGACGAGAACCCGGTGTTCACCCGGGACGGCCGGTATCTGGCCTTCCTGTCCTGGCGCGGCTTCGACCCGGTGTACGACGTGCACACCGGCGACCTGTCCTTCCCGCTCGGCTGCAAGCCGTACCTCGTTCCGCTGTCCTCCGCGACCCCGTCTCCCTTCGCGCTGAACCCCGAGGGGCGGCCGGCGGCGGGCGGTCTTGACCCCGTCGAGGACGAGGAGACCGGCGAGTCCGGCGCGGTGACCGTGGAGGTCGAGGGCCTGGCGAACCGGGTCACCCCGTTCCCCGTCATCGCCTCCAAGTACTCGGCGCTGCACCCGGTCGCCGGCGGCGGCCTGGTCTGGCTGCGCTGGCCGATCTCCGGCGCCCTGGGCGAGACGTTCGTCAACCCGGACGACACCACCGGCCGGCCGACGCTGGAGCACTTCAACATCAGCAAGGCCAAGAAGTACGAACTCGTCGGCCACCTGGACTGGTTCGCGGTCAGCGGCGACGGCACCCGGCTGGTCGTCGTCGACGAGGGCGAGCTGCGCGCGGTGCCGTCCACGGAGATCGGCGACAGCGACACGACGACCTGGATCGATCTGCGCCGGATCCTGCACGTGGTCGACCCGGCCGCCGAGTGGCGCCAGTCGTACGAGGAGGCGGGCCGGTTGATCCGCGCCTACTTCTGGGAGCCGGACATGTGCGGCATCGACTGGGACGCGGTGCTCGCGCAGTACCGCCCGCTGGTCGAACGCGTCGCGTCCCCGGACGAGTTCGCCGACCTGCTGCGCGAGGTCCTCGGCGAACTGGGCACCTCCCACGCCTATGTCTCCCCCGCCCGCCGCAACGAGGGCCCCGCGCACTACCAGCGCCTTCAGGGTCTGCTCGGCGCCAACCTGATGTGCCGTGAAGGCCGTTGGGTCGTCCGGCGGATCCTGCCCGGCGACTCCTCCGACTCCAAGGCCCGCTCCCCGCTGGCGGGCGCGGGCATCCGCGAGGGCGCGGTGCTCACCCACGTCGACGGACGCCCGGTGGATCCGGTGACGGGCCCCTACCCGCTGCTCGCGGGCACGGGCGGCACGACGGTGGAGCTGACGTTCTCCCCCGCGGAGGGCAAGGGACCGCCGCGCCGGGTCGCCGTCGTGCCGCTGGTCGACGAGCGCCCGCTGCGCTACCAGGACTGGGTGGCCAAACGCCGGGCCGTCGTGCGGGAGTTGAGCGGCGGCCGATGCGGCTACCTGCACATCCCCGACATGGGCGGCTCCGGCTGGGCGCAGTTCAACCGGGACCTGCGCATGGAGGTGTCCCGGCCCGCGCTGATCGTCGACGTCCGCGGCAACGCGGGCGGTCACATCAGCGAGTTGGTCATCGAGAAGCTGACCCGCACCATCCTCGGCTGGGACCTGACCCGCAACGCCCAGCCGGTGTCGTACACCTCCGACGCGCCCCGCGGGCCCGTCGTGGCCCTCGCCGACGAGGCGACCTCGTCGGACGGCGACATGATCACGGCCGCCTTCAAACTGCTCAAGCTGGGGCCCGTGGTCGGCCAGCGCACCTGGGGCGGGGTGGTCGGCATGACCGGCCGGCACCGCCTCGGCGACGGCACGGTGATCACGGTGCCGATGAACGCGGCCTGGTTCGACGCCTACGGCTGGTCCGTCGAGAACCACGGCGTCACCCCCGACGTGGAGAGTCTGCGCACCCCCCTGGACTGGGCCGAGGGCCGCCACGTCGAGATGGACGACGCGATCGAACTGGCCCTGGAACTCCTGGCCGCCAACCCGGCGGCGATCCCGCCGGACTACCGTGACGTACCCGACCGTTCGCGACCGAAGCTGCCTCCGCGTCTCTGAGCGACGGGACTTGAGCGGCACCACAGCACGGACGTGGGGTGCCCCGGCATCCGGGACACCCCACACCGTCACGGCCGAGGCCGAGCGCAGCAACAACGCTGACTACGTGCCGTGGTTAGCGGTCGTAGTCCTGGTTGAGGCGGTCTTCCATCTCGTCCGGCGTGTCGTGGGTGTCCTGACGCCCACGCTCGCGCGGCTGGGACGGGCGCTGCCCGGCCTTCTCACGGCCCTCGCCGGGCCGCTCGCCGGGGCGCTGCCGGCCCTGCTGCTGCCGCTGCTCGGACGGGTCCTGGTACTTGTCCTTCATACCCATGCTGTTCACTCCCGTGTTGGGTGAGTGGGATCCCCAAGTGGGCTAGGGGATCGGCCTCGACCAGATTCACACGGGCGGTGACCCTGCGCATGTCGATCAGTGACGTTGCGTAGCCGGTGCGGATCGGTGCCGCTCGTCGGCCGCGCCACCCGCTCCGACCAGCCCGGTCCGCACCTCCGACAGGCGGTCCGCGAAGCGCCGTACCTCCCGCTGCCCCACGGTCCCCACGACGCCCGGCAGCCACCCGCGCACGCCCTGCATCCCGCGCAGCCACCACTGCCCGTACACATGGGCGGCGCGCCGCTCGATCCCGGCCACGATCCGGTCCACCGCCGGCCCCAGCGGATAGGTCCGGCCGGCCGGCCACGGCAGCCGCTGCCTCAACTCCCGCATGACGTCGTCCTGATCGGCCCCGCGCACCATGTCGGTGTCGGTCCACGACAGGTAGGCGACGCCCACCCGCACGCCCCGGTGGCCGACTTCGGCCCGCAGGCTGTGCGCGTACGCCTCCACACCGGACTTGGAGGCGCAGTACGCCGTCATCATCGGCGCCGGGGTGATGGCGGCGAGCGAGGCGATCTGGAGCAGGTAGCCGCGGCTCGCGGTGAGCGCCGGCAGGAACGCCCGCCCGGTGACCGCCGATCCGATGAGGTTGACCTCGATCACCCGCCGCCAGGAGTCGGGGTCGGAGTCGGCGAACGGACCGCCGCTCGCCACACCCGCGTTGGCGACCACGATGTCGACCCTGCCGAACCGCTCCTCGACCTCCGCCGCGACCCGGGCCATCGCCTCGTGGTCGGTGACGTCGGCATGCCAGTGGGCGCTCTCGCCGTGCAGCCGCTTGCCGACTTGTTCGAGCAGGTCCGGCTCCAGGCCGACCAGCGCGATCTTCGCGCCCCGCGCGGACAGTTTGCGGGCGAGCAGTTCGCCGACGCCCCGCGCGGCCCCCGTGACGACCGCGACCTGCCCCTCCAGACTCACCCTGCTCATGCGCCCTCCCTGATCCGTGCGTCGTCGTGCTGCTCGTGTGCGCTTCCACGGCCGGTGACCTGGCCGGGGATGTGACCGGTGACCTGGCCGGTCGGCTGACCGGGTACGTGACCGGTGACGAGTTCCCGGATCTTCGCGGTGACCAGCCCGGGCGCCTCCACCGGCGTCATGTGGCCGAGCCCCGGAAGCTCAGTCAGGCCGAGGCAGTCGGGCAGCGCGGCGGCCAGCGCCCGCGCGTGCCCCGGCGGGGTCAACCGGTCGGTCGTGCCCGCGACGACCGCCACCGGCATCCTCAACTGCCGTACGTGGTCGTCGAGATCGAGCCGGTCCAGCACCTGCGACCAGGCGTGGCGCACCCGGCGTGGACAGGCGTGCACGATCCGTGCGCACGCCTCGACCATGTGCGGCGTCGAACCGGGGCCCATCGTGGCGTACTTGAGGATCCGCCGGGCGAGCGGAGTGACCGGCCCGAGCGGCGCCCGGGAGCCGAGGACGCGCCGGGTCAGCCAGGTACGCGGCCGACCGGCCCGGATCGGTAGGACGGTCGACCGGGCGACCAGCCGTGAACTGCCCGTGCTGCACAGCAGAACGGCCACCGCGTGTTCCTGGAAGCCGGGCCGGCCGGCCGCGGCCATCACCGTCATCCCGCCCATCGAGTGTCCCGCGACCACCGCCTTCTCGCCGGGCGCGAGCGTCGCCGCGAGCACGGCTTCGAGGTCGTCGGCGAGCGCTTCGGTGCCGTATCTCCGGCTCGCCGGGCTGCGTCCGTGGCCGCGCTGGTCGTAGGCGATGACGCGGTGGTCGGCGGCCAGATCCCGGATCTGCGCGGCCCAGAAGGCGGTGGAGCAGGTCCAGCCATGGGCGAGGACGACGGCCGGGGCAGCGGGGTCGTCCACCGGCCCGTGCACCTCGACGTGCAGCCGGGCCCCGTCGGCGGAGACGGCGGTGAGTTCACGGGCGGGGACGGGAGGGGCGTACGGATCCGGGGCAGCGTGGTCTTCCGGACGGCCCCCGGCCGTCCGGCGGGCGGGACGGCTCACGCGTCCACCTCCACGGGCCGCCGCGCCGGGGTGCGGCCGGCCGCGCCCTGGGATCCGGGTGCCCGGAGGACCTGGTACTCCGCGAGATCCACCCGCCGTGTGGCCTGCCGGAACTCGGTGGTCGTACCGGGCCAGACGGTGGTGTTGCGGCCGCCCGCGTCCAGGTACCAGCTGGTGCAGCCGCCGGTGTTCCACACCGTGCGCTTCATGCGCTCCTGCACCTTGCGGTTCCAGGCGTTCACGGCGCTGGGCCGGGCGTCGAGGGCGACCCGGCCGCCGAGGACGCCCAGTTGGCGCAGGTAGTCGGCCAGGTAGTTGAGCTGGGACTCGATCATCAGGATCATCGAGGAGTTCCCGAGGCCGGTGTTGGGGCCGATGATCGTCATCCAGTTCGGGAAGCCGGCCGCGGACGCCCCGCGCAGCGCGGCCATGCCGTCCTTCCAGCTCTCGGCGAGCGTACGGCCGTCCGCGCCGACGACCCGCTCGGCGATCGGCATGTCGGTGACGTGGAAGCCGGTGCCGAAGACGATCGCGTCCACCTCGGCCTCGGTGCCGTCGGCGGCGACGACGGTCGACCCGCGGACCTCGCTCAGTCCGCTGGCGACGACGTCCACGTTGTCCTGCGCGAGTGCCGGATAGTACGTGCTGGACAGCAGTATCCGCTTGCAGCCGATGCGGTAGTCGGGGGTGAGCTTGGCCCGCAGGTCCGGGTCCTTGATGGCGCGGGACATGTTGAGCCGGGCCAGCCGCTCCACGAAACCGAGCTGGCCCGGATGCCTGGTGAACGCCTGGACCTGCAACTCCCGGATGCCCCACAGCAGTCCGCGGCGCAGTTGCGCGGTCAGCGGCAGCGCGCGGTGCATCCGGCGCTCGACGCCGCTGATCTCGCGGTCGACGCGGGGCATCACCCACGGCGGGGTGCGCTGGAAGAGGGTGAGCCGGGCGACCTCGGGCTGGATGGACGGCACGATCTGGATCGCGGAGGCTCCGGTGCCGACCACGGCGACCCGCTTGCCGGAGAGGTCGTGGTCGTGGTCCCAGCGGGCGGAGTGGAAGACCTTGCCGGGGAAGGAGTCGAGCCCCGGTATGTCCGGGACCTTCGGTTCGGACAGCGGCCCGGTCGCGCCGACCACGACGTCCGCCGACAGGTTCCCGCTCGTGGTCTCGATGTCCCAGCGCAGCTTCTCGGCGTCCCAGGTCATCCTCGTGACCTCGGAGTTGAGGCGCAGGTGCGGGCGGAGGCCGAAGACGTCCGTGACGTGTTCCAGGTAGGCGCGGATGTGCTCCTGCCCGGAGAAGGTGCGCGGCCAGTCGGGGTTGGGCGCGAACGAGAACGAGTACAGGTGCGAGGGCACGTCGCAGGCGCATCCCGGATAGCTGTTGTCGCGCCAGGTGCCGCCGACGCCGCCGGCCCGCTCCAGCACGACGAAGTCGGTGATCCCCTCCCGGCGCAGCCGCACGGCGGCGCCCAGTCCGCCGAAGCCGGACCCGATCACCGCCACCCTCAGATGCCGGTCCTCGTGCTCGTGTTCGTGCTCGGCCATTGAGCGCCCCTCCCATGACTCGCGTACAGCGACCCGCGTGCAGCCTTCAGCGACTCTGCCAGTGAACACTGGCGCAATGGGGAGAGTAGAGGAGGTCCGTACCGACCGGTAGGGGGCGGCAGAGGAAAAGTTACCGCCGGTACAACATAGGCTGCTCCCGTGGCAGGAGAAGGTGGAGCACGCGGCGGCCGACGCGAGTACCGCATGGAGGAGCTGGCCCGGCTGGCCGGTATCACCGTGCGCACCCTGCGCTTCTACCGCGAGCGCAAACTGATCCCGCCACCGCGCCGCGAGGGCCGTATCGCCTGGTACGACGACCACCACCTGGCCCGCCTGCGCACGATCTCGGCGCTGCTGGAACGCGGTCACACCCTCAATGGCATCGCCGAACTGGCCGAGGCCTTCGACCACGGCCGCGACGTCGGCGATCTGCTGGGCCTCGGCGCCCCCACCGAGGAGACCCCGGTCCGCCTGACCCCCGAGGAACTCGCCGACCACTTCGCGGGCGAGGTCACCGCCGAGAACCTGGCCGCCGCCATGGAACTCGGCTACCTGGGCACCGACGGTGACGAGCTCGTCCACATCAGCCGCCGGCTGCTGGACGTCTCCGCCGCCCTGGTCCGCGAGGGCATCCCCCTCGCCGAAGTCCTCGAAGCCGGCCGCCGCGTCCGCGAACACGCCGACGCCCTCGCCGAGCTCTTCACCGCCCTGATCCTGCGTCACGGTCCCGAGGACGACCTGAAGCGGCTGCGGCCGCTCGCCAAGAGCGTGGTGGAGGCGGAGGTGTCGATGGCCCTGGACCGGCGGCTGCGCAAACAGCCGTAGTGACGGCTAGAGGTCGTACACGACCGTCACCGGGGCGTGGTCCGACCAGCGCTCGGCGTGCGTGGCCGCCCGCTCGACGTACCCCTTGACGGCCTTGGCGGCGAGCCCGGGCGTGGCCACCTGGAGGTCGATCCGCCACCCCGTGTCGTTGTCGAAGGCCCGTCCCCGGTAGGACCACCAGGTGTACGGCCCCTCGCCGTTCGGGTGCAGTTCGCGCACGACGTCGGCGTACCCGCCGGCCTCGGGGGCGAAGACCGTGCTCAGCCACTCCCGCTCCTCCGGGAGGAAGCCGGAGTTCTTGGTGTTGCCGCGCCAGTTCTTCAGGTCGGCCTGCCGGTGGGCGATGTTCCAGTCGCCGCAGACGAGCACCTCGCGGCCGTCGGCGACGGCCCGCTCCCGCAACTCCTTGAGATGGGCGAGGAACTCGTCCATGAACCGGACCTTCTCGTCCTGCCGCTCGGTGCCGACCTCGCCGGAGGGCAGGTAGAGGCTGGCGACCGTGACGCCGGGCAGGTCGGCCTCGACGTAGCGCCCGCTGCCGTCGAACTCGGCGGATCCGAACCCGATCCGGACCCGGTCGGGTTCGCGGCGGGTGTAGAGGGAGACGCCGGCGCGGCCCTTGGCGGCGGCCGGCGCGTGCACGACGTGCCAGCCGTCCGGCGTGCGGACGTGCTCCGGCAACTGGTGGGGCTCGGCCCGCACCTCCTGGAGGCACAGCACGTCGGCCCCGGTCCCCGCGAGCCACTCCACGAAGCCCTTCTTGGCGGCGGCGCGCAGTCCATTCACATTGACGGAGGTCACAGTCAGCACCCGGGCACCCTACCGGCACACTGGACGAGGTCTTCCCGGAGGCCACCTGCCCCGACATCCGCATCGACAGACGGTTCCCACATGAACATCCGCCCCGTGCCCTTCGACCACCCCGACGCCGTCAAGCTGAACGACGAGGTACAGGCCGAGTACCACGTCCGCTACGGCGACGGTGGCGACGCCACGCCCCTCGACCCGGCCGACTTCCGGCCGCCGAACGGCACGTACCTGATCGCCTACGACGAGGACGGCACTCCCGTCGCCACGGGAGGCTGGCGCAGCCGGGACGAGAACGCCGAGGGCAACGAGGCCGGCGACGCCGAACTCAAGCGGATGTACGTGATCGAGTCGATGCGCGGCCGCGGTCTGGCCCGCCGCATCCTCGCCGCCCTGGAGGACGACGCCCGCGTCGCCGGGCGCGTCCGCATGGTCCTGGAGACCGGCGACCAGCAGCCGGAGGCCGTCGCCCTGTACGCCTCCACCGGCTACGAGCCGTGCACGAAGTTCGGCTACTACCGCGAGTACGAGTCGAGCATCTGCCTGGCGAAGACGCTCCAGTCCTGACGCGAGGCCCCTCCCGCCACGGCGCGGCGGAAGGGGCCATCACGCGCCCCCGGTCGCTCATACCACTGTTCCTGTGAGCCCCGCGTGACACGTCAAAGCCCCGGTCGGTTTCCCGACCGGGGCTTTGAGCTGCGTGGACCTGAGGGGATTTGAACCCCTGGCCCCCTCGATGCGAACGAGGTGCGCTACCGGACTGCGCCACAGGCCCTTGCAACGAGTGAAACTCTAGCATCCTCGCCCGGGTGGTTGGTAATCCGTTCCCTGGCTGGTCAGGGGCGGGAGTCACTCGTTGGCCGCGCGGCGGCGGTCGCCGTCCTCGTACTGGTCGAAGAGGGGGGTGCGGCCGCGCTCGCGAGAGCGGCGGGCCGAGGCGGCGCGGCGGGCGTCGGTGCGGCCGTCGGCGGCGGACCTGTCCTCGGCGTGCGGCGGGGGCTCGGGCGCGGCCGGGGCCGCCGCCTCCTGCTCCGGCACCGCGGCGGACGACCGCGCCGAGCTCCAGGCGTCCGGAGCGCCGAGGTCCACGTCGGAGGTGGCCCGCGGGGCGACCGGGGCGGTGACGTAGGTGGGCAGCGGCACCGGAACCGGGTCCCAGCTGTCGCCCCGGCCGGGGCGGCGCTGGCGCTCGCGCTGCTGGTCGAGCCACTCGGCGTGGTCGGTCTGCTCGACCAGGGCGCGCCGGTCGGCGGCGAGGGAGGAAAGGCCCGGGTCCGTCTCCGGCTCAGGCCCCGCTTCCGGTTCGTCCGCGGCGGGGTCCAGGGGCGTGCGCCGACGCGGCTGGCGGCGGCTCTCACGCAGCCGCTGCGCGGCGACCTCGGCGCGGCGGCGGTCCATCTGGTAGGCGAAGCGGCGCCGCTCCTGGGAGCGCAGGTACGCGATGTACGCGCTGAGCATCACGGCGGGCACTCCAGGCGCCCACAGGAAGGTGAGCCCGCCGACCGCGGCGACGATCGCGCCGAGGGTGAAGGCGAGGAAGAGGAGGACGGTGGTGCGTCTGCGGCGTGCGAGGACCTTCGTGCGCTGGGCACGCGCCGCGGACACCTCCGCGCGGGGCGTGCGCCGGGCCGCAGGGACCCGCGGACGCGCGGACGCGTCGGCGGGCGGGGCCGCCGCCGGGGACGCGGCCCGGGCGGCCGGCTTGCCGGTCCGGTCGCGCTCGTCGTGGCCGCGGACCGGCTCCCGTTCCTCCCGCGCCGGCGGCTGCTGCCGCTCCGGCGACCGGCCCGGGGGCATGGCGAAGGCCCGGACGTCCACCGAGTCGGTGACGGCGTCCGGCTCCCCGTCGGCGGGCTCCCCCTCCTCGGCGGAGCGCGCCCTGAGGTCCTTGGCGTACCGGCGCTCCATCCCCGCCCGTCCGGACAGGAACCGGATGGCGGTGCTGAAGCGTTCCGTCGGACGGGCCTCGTTCAGCTCGTCCTGCCTACGGAGCCACATCGGCACCAAGTAGGCGGCCCAGGCCCCGACGATGACTGCGTAGATGAGGCCGCTGCTGCTCACGCCTCACACGGTAGAGGGGTTTGCATGAGGCCATCTGCCAATTGCGCCGGTGTGTCGCACGATCTGGCTGATATTTCGAACTTTTTTTGCGATCGATGTGATCAGCAGGACGTCAAGGACGCGAATTCAATGCCACCCGGGCGATCGCGAGCGGGTCCGGTTCGGATCGCAGGCCGATCAATTTCGAACATGCATTCAATTTCCGGGTGAGGCGGGATTCTCCTTCGGCGTCCTCAGGGCCCGGGTCCGGCGCCAGCGGTTCAGCAGCCCTTCGGGCACCTCTTCCGCGGTGAGCGCGAACACCATGTGGTCGCGCCACGCGCCGTCGATGTGGAGATAACGGGGCCGCAGACCCTCCTCGCGGAATCCGAGTTTCTCCACCACCCGCCGGCTCGGCCCGTTCTCGGGCCGAATGCAGATCTCGATGCGGTGCAGTCCGACGGTGCGGAAACAGTGGTCCACGACCATCGCCACGGCCGTCGGCATCACCCCGCGGCCGGCCACCGACTCGTCGACCCAGTAGCCGACGTGGCCCGAGCACATCGAACCCCAGGTGATCCCGGCGACGGTCAACTGCCCGACCAGCCGCCCCTGGTACTCGATGACGAACGGCAGCATGCGGCCGGCGTGCGCCTCGGACCTGAGGTGGCGCACCATCTGCCGGTAGGTCGGCCGGTGCGTGATGGGCCCACCGGGCGTGGGCGGCGGAATCGTCGCCTCCCAGGGCCTGAGCCAGTCCCGGTTGCGCCGGTTCACCTCGCGCCAGGCCCGCTGGTCGCGCAGCTTTATCGGCCGGAGGACGACATCGCCCTCCGCGAGCACGACGGGCCAGGATGGGCTGTTCAGCTCGCACCCCCACTACCGGCACCGGGTCTGACGTGGTCGCCGCCGCGCAGCTGGTCGACGGCGTGCTTCAACAGGGGTTCCAGGACGGCCAGTCCGTCCTTCACCCCGCCCGTGGAGCCCGGCAGATTGACGATCAGCGTCCCTCCGGCCACTCCGGCCAGCCCTCGGGACAGCGCCGCGGTCGGCACCTTCCGCATGCCGAACGCCCGGATGGCCTCCGCGATTCCCGGCACCTCGGTCTCGATCACCCGGCGGGTCGCCTCGGGCGTCCGGTCGGTGGGCGAGACGCCCGTGCCGCCGGTGGTGACGACGGCGTCGTACCCGGCCTCGACGGCGGCGCGCAGCGCGGCCTCCACCGGGTCTCCGTCCGGTACGACCTGCGGCCCGTCGACGGCGAAGCCGAGGCGCCGGAGGCCGTCGGCGACCAGCGGACCGCCCGTGTCCTCGTAGACCCCGGCGGCGGCCCGGTTGGAGGCCGTGACCACCAGAGCGCTGTACGGCGCGAGCAGTGCGTCTCCGGCCGATGCGTCCAGTGTCATGCCCGGCTCCAGTCGCCCGACTTGCCGCCCGTCTTCTCCTCCACGCGCACGTCCGTGATGACCGCTCCCTTGTCGACGGCCTTGACCATGTCGATCACGGTGAGCGCGGCGACGGACACCGCGGTGAGCGCCTCCATCTCGACGCCCGTGCGGTCCGTGGTCTTCACCGTGGCCTCGATCTCCACGGCGTCGTCCGCGACCGACAGCTCCAGTCTCACACCCGACACCGACAGCGGGTGGCACAGCGGGATGAGGTCCGGGGTGCGCTTGGCGCCCATGATCCCGGCGATCCGCGCGGTGGCGAGGGCGTCGCCCTTGGGCACCCCCTCGCCGCGCAGCAGCTCGACCACGCGGGGCGAGACGAGGACGCGACCGCTGGCGCGGGCGGTGCGCGCGGTCACGTCCTTGCCGGAGACGTCGACCATGCGGGCGGCGCCCGCGTCGTCGATGTGCGTCAGCCGGTCCGGCGCTGGAGGTCCGGGGGTCTCCCCCCGGGAAGGCACAGTCATGATCGTGTGGGGCTCCCGGTCCGGGCCCGTCGCCGTGCGGCTCACGGGCCTGTTGTGCGCGACACGGTACCGCCACCCCGGACGGCTCAGCCGAGCAGGACCACCTCGACCTCGGCACCGGGCTCGACGGACTCGGCGTCCTCGGGGACGACGATGAGCGCGTCGGCCAGCGCGAGGGCGGCGATCAGATGGGATCCGGCGCCGCCCACGGGCCTGACCTCGCCGTCGGCGTACACCCCGCGCAGGAACTGCCTGCGTCCCTTCGGCGAGCTCAGCGCCCGGTCCGCCGCCAGCGTCGCGCGCACGGTCGGCCGGTGGACGTCCTGAAGGCCCATCAGGGTGCGGATGGCGGGGCGGACGAACAGCTCGAAGGAGACGTACGACGACACCGGGTTGCCGGGCAGGGCCAGCAGCGGCACGTGGTCGGCGCCGACGGTCCCGAAGCCCTGCGGCTTGCCGGGCTGCATGGCGATCTTGCGGAACTCCACGCCGCCGCCCGGCTCGTCCTCGTCGCCGACGTCGGACAGTGCCTCCTTGACCACGTCGTACGCCCCCACGCTCACCCCGCCGGTGGTGACCAGCAGGTCGGCGCGGACGAGCTGGTCCTCGATGGTGGACCGCAGGGTGTCGGCGTCGTCGGCGACGGCGCCCACCCGGTAGGCGATGGCGCCCGCGTCCCGGGCGGCCGCGGTCAGGGCGAAGCTGTTGGAGTCGTAGATCTGGCCGTCGCCGAGCTGCTCGTCGGGCTGGACGAGTTCGCTGCCGGTGGACATCACCACCACGCGCGGGCGCGGGCGCACCAGGACCGTGCCGCGGCCGATCGCGGCGAGCAGCGCGATCTGCGGCGGCCCGAGGACCGTACCGGCCCGCAGGGCTCGCTCGCCCGCCTCCACATCGCTGCCCTTCGCGCGCACGTGCGCGCGTGCCTCGGCCGGCCGGTACACGCGTACGTGCCCGTCGGCGCCCTCGGGGGCGAGGCTTCGGGCGCGCATCGCGCTCACCGGGCCCTCGCCGAGCCCGCCGTCGGTCCACTCGACGGGGACGACCGCCTCGGCGCCGGGCGGCAGCGGAGCACCGGTCATGATCCGCGCCGCTTGTCCCGGGCCCACCCGGAGCAGGCCGGCCGCGCCCGCCGCGACGTCCCCGACGACCTCCAGGACGGCCGGGAACTCCTCGCTCGCGCCCGAGACGTCCGTGACCCGTACCGCGTAGCCGTCCATGGAGCTGTTGTCGAACGGCGGCAGCGAGAGCGGCACCGTGACGTCGTCCACCAGGACACAGCCCTGGGCATCGAGCAGTTGCAGCTCGATGGGTTCCAGGGGGCGGACGGTGGTGAGGATGTCCTCCAGGTGCTCGTCCACCGACCACAGGTGGTCCGGGCCGGCGGTGCGGGGCTCGGCGCTGCTCAACTTCGTTACATCTCCTCGGCTACGTACCGCTGAAGCCAGGCCCTGAAGTCCGGGCCCAGGTCCTCACGTTCGCACGCGAGTCTGACAATGGCACGCAGATAGTCGCCACGGTCCCCGGTGTCGTAGCGGCGGCCCTTGAAGACGACGCCGTGCACCGGGCCGCCGGCCCGCTGCTCGTCGGTGCCCGCCGACGCGTGCGCCTCGGCCAGGTGCTGAAGGGCGTCGGTGAGTTGGATCTCACCGCCGCGGCCGGGCTCGGTCTTGCGGAGTATGTCGAAGATGTGCGGGTCGAGAACGTAACGGCCGATGATCGCGTAGTTGGAGGGGGCCTGCGCCGCGTCCGGCTTCTCGACCAGGCCGGTCACCCGGACGACGTCGCTGTCCCCGGTGGCCTCCACGGCCGCGCAGCCGTAGAGGTGGATCTGCTCGGGCGCGACCTCCATGAGGGCGATCACACTGCCGCCGTAGGTCTCCTGGACCTCGATCATCCGCTGGAGCAGCGGGTCGCGCGGGTCGATCAGGTCGTCACCGAGCAGGACGGCGAAGGGCTCGCTGCCCACGTGCGGGGCCGCGCACAGCACGGCATGGCCCAGGCCCTTGGGGTCGCCCTGGCGGACGTAGTGGATCGACGCGAGGTCGCTGGACTCCTGCACCTTGGCGAGCCGCTCGCCGTCGCCCTTCTTCTCCAGGGCGGACTCCAGCTCGTAGTTGCGGTCGAAGTGGTCCTCCAGCGGCCGCTTGTTCCGGCCGGTCACCATGAGGACGTCGTCGAGGCCCGCGGAGACGGCCTCCTCCACCACGTACTGGATCGCCGGCTTGTCGACGACCGGCAGCATCTCCTTCGGAGTGGCCTTGGTGGCCGGCAGGAACCGGGTACCAAGACCTGCCGCGGGAATGACAGCCTTGCTGATCCTGGGGTGCGCCTGTGTCATGGCCGCAACCCTATCCGCTGCCTTTGCGCGGGATCCGCCTCTCCGGTTAATTGACTCTCACATGAGCAGACATACCGGCATAAGGAAGGGTATGGAAGGACCAGTGAGCCACACCGGACACGGCGGCGAGCCTGCCAAGCGCACCTTGCGGCGAGAAATCCTCACGGTGAGGAAGACATTGACCGTGGATGAAGTGCGGGAGGCGGCGCACGCGCTGGCGGAGCGCGCCCTGGAGCTGCCCGAGCTGACGCGGGCGCGCACGATCGCCGCGTACGTCTCCGTGGGCACCGAACCGGGAACACCTCCGCTCCTCGACGCGCTGCGCACGCGGGGCGTGTGCGTGCTGCTGCCCGCGCTGCTGCCCGACAACGACCTGGACTGGGGCGCGTACACCGGGGAGGGCTCCCTCACGCGCGTGCAGCACGGCGGGAGGATGGCGCTGTTCGAGCCGGCCGGGGAGCGTCTCGGCCCGGACGCCGTGGAGACGGCCGACGTGGTCCTGCTGCCCGGCCTCGCCGTCGACGCGCGCGGGATGCGCCTGGGACGCGGCGGAGGGTCCTACGACCGTGTCCTGGCCCGCCTGGAGGCGGCGCGGGCGCATCCCGCCCTCGTGGTCCTGCTGTACGACACGGAGGTCGTCGAGCGCCTCCCCGAGGAGCCCCACGACCGGCCGGTGCAGGCCGTGGTGACGCCTTCGGGGGTACGCCGCTTCACCTGACACGCACGGCTTTCGGCACGGCCGGCACCGCTTCGGCCGCCGGCACGGCTCAGGTACGGCTCGGGTACGGCGAAGGCCCTCCACGCGCGCGTGGAGGGCCTTCGCCGCCGTTGTGGCCTCAGCGGCTCACGGCTTGAGCACCAGCGTGTCGCTCGTGCTCTTGTCGACCGCGTTCGGCGAGAAGGACCACGAGAGCAGCTCGCCCTTGGCCCACTTGCCCGTCTGGTCGGTGTAGTGGGCGCTGAAGGCGTGCCCGGAGGCGCCGGTGAGGTTGATCCACTTGGACTTGTCGAGGTCGTCGAGGTTGACCACCATCCGCATGGACGGCACCCACACCACGCCGTAGCCGCCGGCGGCGTTCCAGCCGGAGGCGTTGACCGCCGCCTCGCCGCCGCTCAGCTTCCAGGGCCCGCGGTTGAGGACGTACTTCAGGACGCCGGGTCCCTCGGTGCCCAGGGTCTGGTTCTTCAGGAACAGGCGGTGCAGCCGGCCCCAGCTCCAGGTGTCGATGTCCTTGCCGAGCTTGGCGGTCAGCTCCCAGCGGGCGTCGATCATGGCGCGCTTGAACAGCTCGTCGCGGTTGTCCGCCTTGGGGCGGGTGCCCGACGCCGGAGTCTTCCACCAGTCGCTGTCCGGGCTCTCGACGAGCCCCCGGACCACCTCGAACCAGCGGTCGCCGCCGTCCGGCTGCGCCTGGTCGGCGTCGCGCTGACCGCACTCGCGGACCTTCTGGTTCTGGTCGGCCGGGCCCGTGTTGCCGGTCGGCTCCACCCACAGGCACTGGCCCTTGACCCGCAGCTCCTTGGGCAGCTTGTTGCCGAAGGACAGCTTGAGGATGTTGCGCCAGACGGCGTTGAAGTACGCGGCGGCGGCCGAGTCGGCGTCCTGCGTGCGGTCCCAGCCCTCCAGCAGCTTCTGCGCCTCGCGGACGTCCTTGTCGCCGATGTCGATGTTCAGCAGCTTGGGTACCAGCAGGTTGGCGATCGCGCTGCTGTTGTCCATCTGCATCTGGCGCATGTCGTCGGTGGAGATCTTGCCGCCGCCGTCGATCTTCTGCTGGATCAGGTCGGTGATCCGCCGGCTGCGGGTGCCGTAGCCCCAGTCCGTGGTGAGCGTGTACGGGTAGGACTTCGGGTCGACGACGGCCTGGTTGGCGGTGACGATGTAGCCGCGCTCGGGGTTGTACTCGTAGGGCAGTTCCTGCGGCTTGATGTAGCCGGTCCAGTCGTGGCCGGAGTCCCAGCCCGGCGACGGGACGGAGCCGTCGTCGTTCTTCGCGCGCGTGGGGATGCGGCCGGGCAGCGTGTAGCCGATGTTGCCCTTGGTGTCGGCGTAGATCAGGTTCTGCGAGGGCACGTCGAAGAGTTCCGCGGCCGACCGGAAGGACTTCCAGTCCTTCGCGTTGTTCATGGCGAAGACGGCGTCCATGCTGGTGCCCGGCTCCAGCGCGGTCCACTTCAGGGCGATCGCGTAACCGTCGCCGCGGTCGGGCGCCGCGGTGTTGACCGCCGCCTTCTTGCCGACCGCCATCAGCTCGTCGGAGCGGTCGGACAGCAGGGGCATTCCGTCGCTGGTCTCGCGCACGACGATCGTCTTGGACTTGCCGCCGGCGACCTTGATGGTCTCCTCGCGGGTCCGGAACGGCACCGTCTTGTTGTCGCGCAGGTAGCCGTCGCCGCTGAGCTTCTCCAGGTAAAGGTCGGTGACGTCGACACCGGAGTTGGTCATGCCCCAGGCGATGTCCTGGTTGTGGCCGATGATCACACCGGGCATGCCCGCGAAGGTGTAGCCGGTGACGTCGTACGGGCACGCCTTGGAAAGCTCGCGGCAGTGCAGACCCATCTGGTACCAGACCGAGGGCAGCGAGGCCGACAGGTGCGGGTCGTTGGCGAGCAGCGGCTTGCCGGTGATCGTGTACCGCCCGGAGACGACCCAGGAGTTGGAGCCGATGCCGTTGCCGTTGACGCCGACGGCCGTCGGCAGGCCGTCCAGGACGTCGTGGAGGCCCATCAGCTGGCTCTGCACACCGGAGGAGCCGCTCGCGTCCGTCGCGGTACCGGTGGCGCCGCCCGTGCCCGTCGAGTCGGCCGAACCGGGCGTACCGGTGCCGGTGCCGGTCGAGGTGCCGCCGCTCGTGTCCGTCGCGCCGCCGCTCGCTTCGAACGCCTGGGTGAGCGCGTTGTGCTGGCCCTCGCTGACAATCGGCTTGTTCCGGCTGTACGGGTAGTCCGGGTAGAGGTCCTTGATCTGCTTCGGGCCGAGGCGGCTGGTCATCAGGGCCCGGTCGATCTCGTCCTGCATGTTGCCGCGCAGGTCCCAGGCCATCGCCTTCAGCCAGGCGATGGAGTCCACCGGAGTCCACTGCCCGGGCTTGTAGTCGTTGGCGAAGCCCAGGGCCGCGTACTCCAGGGAGATGTCCTTGGCTTCCCGCCCCTTGAGGTAGGCGTTGACTCCCTGGGAGTACGCCTGGAGGTACTTCTTGGTGGAGGCCGACAGCGTCTTGTCGTACTCCTGCCGGGCGACCCGGTCCCAGCCCAGAGTGCGCAGGAACTCGTCGTTCTTGATCTGGCCCTTGCCGAACATCTCCGACAGGCGCCCGGAGGTCATGTGCCGGCGCACGTCCATCTCGTAGAACCGGTCCTGCGCCTGGACGAAGCCCTGCGCCATGAACAGGTCCTCCGAACTGGAGGCGTAGATCTGCGGAATGCCGTTTCCGTCCCGTTTGACGTCGACGGGTCCCGACAGGCCCTGCAGCGTCATGGTGCCCTTGGTCTGCGGGAAGGAGGCGCGCACGGTGCTGACGGACCAGTAGGCGCCGTAGGCGGTGCCTCCGACGAGGGCCAGGACCAGGACAAGCGCGACCAAGCGGGCTTTTCGCCCCTTCTTCCTGCCGGACTTGCCGGCCTTGTCACCCGTTGAGGCGGTGGTGTTCGGGGGCATCGCTGTCCTTGCTGTCCTAACGCGAGCGGCAGGTCGGGCTGTGACTTCGAATGAGCGCTGGAGCAACCATAGGCGCAGGGCCCGGTAGCACTTGACGCGGAGTCGGGTCCAGCGGCGGTGAGACGTCTCCATCTCGTCACGGGACGCGTCAAGAAAGCGTCAAGAGTTAGGTAAGGTAACGAAGTAAACCGGGAACTCGCGGAAGGAACCGCTGCTGACTGTTCACCACCTCAACCAGCTCCTGCTCGCCTGCTCGGTCGTCCTGCTCGTCGCCGTCGCCGCGGTTCGGATCTCCTCGCGCAGCGGGCTCCCCAGCCTGCTCGTCTACCTGGGGATAGGCGTCGTCATGGGCTCGGACGGCCTCGGCGGCATCCACTTCACCAACGCCGAACTGACCCAGGTCATCGGCTACGCGGCCCTCGTCGTGATCCTCGCCGAGGGTGGTCTCGGCACGAAGTGGAAGGAGATCAAGCCGGTCCTTCCGGCCGCCACCGCCCTGGCGGTGGTCGGCGTCGCCGTGAGCGTCGGCGTCACCGCGGCCGCGGCCCACTACCTCAGCGGCCTGGGGTGGCGTCAGTCGCTGATCATCGGCGCGGTGGTGTCCTCCACGGACGCGGCGGCCGTCTTCTCGGTGCTGCGCAAGATCCCCCTGCCCGCGCGCGTGACGGGCACGCTGGAGGCCGAGTCCGGCTTCAACGACGCCCCGGTGGTCATCCTGGTCGTCGCCTTCTCCACCGCGGGACCGATCGAGCACTGGTACGTCCTGGTGGGCGAGATAGCCCTGGAGCTGGCCATCGGCGCGGCCATCGGCCTGGCGGTGGGCTGGCTCGGTTCCTGGGGTCTGCGGCATGTGGCGCTGCCCGCCTCCGGCCTCTACCCGATCGCCGTCATGGCGATCGCGGTCACGGCGTACGCCGCCGGCGCGCTGGCCCACGGCAGCGGCTTCCTCGCCGTCTACCTCGCGTCGATGGTGCTCGGCAACGCCAAGCTGCCGCACTGGCCCGCCACCCGCGGCTTCGCCGAAGGACTCGGCTGGATCGCCCAGATCGGCATGTTCGTCATGCTCGGTCTGCTGGTCACCCCGCACGAGCTGCTCGACGACGTCTGGCCCGCCCTCGTCATCGGCCTGGTGCTGACCATGGTCGCGCGTCCGCTGGGCGTGGTGGCCAGCCTGCTGCCGTTCCGGGTGCCGTGGCAGGAGCAGGCCCTGATGTCCTGGGCCGGACTGCGCGGCGCCGTGCCCGTCATCCTGGCGACGATCCCCATGGTGAACGGGGTCGACGCCACCCACCGCATCTTCAACATCGTCTTCGTCCTGGTCGTCGTCTACACCCTCGTGCAGGGCCCGACCCTGCCCTGGCTCGCCCGCAAGCTGCGGCTTGGCTCCGGCGAGGAGGCCGCCGACCTCGGCATCGAGTCGGCGCCCCTGGAGCGGCTGCGCGGCCACCTGCTGTCCGTCGCCATCCCCGCCGGGTCCCGGATGCACGGCGTCGAGATCAACGAGCTGCGGCTGCCGTCCGGGTCCGCGGTCACCCTGGTCGTCCGCGAGGGCAAGTCGTTCGTACCGCTGCCGACCACCACCCTGCGGCGCGGCGACGAACTCCTCGTGGTCGCCACCGACCCGGTCCGGGAGGCGGCCGAACAGCGCCTGCGCGCGGTCGGCAAGGGTGGCAAGCTGGCCGGATGGCTGGGGGCCGGCGGAGCGGGGGCCGGCAGCCGAGGCTGAAGGGGTGTTCCACGCGCCCCTGTACGATGAGGACGCACCCTGATCGAACCAACTCTGCCTGACGCAGAGCTGGCGCGACCGTATGGCGGCCGGGTAGTCCCCCGCAGTGGGCGCCGGTATCTACCGCAGTTTGCGCAAGAGGACAGCTCTCGGCGCGCCCGCACGCCCGGGCCCGCGCTACCAGGCGGCAGAAAGGCACGGCCGTGGGATCCACGGTCACCAGCACCGAACCGGCGCCGACCGCGACGGCATCCTCCCGCCCTGGATACGGGCAGCTGCTGCGCACCCGCGGCGCCTGGACGTTCCTGCTCCCCGGTTTCGCGGCGCGCCAGCCGTTCGCGATGCTCACCATCTCCATCGTGCTGCTGGTGCAGCACACCACCGGCTCCTACGGCGCGGCCGGCGCCACCGCGGCCGTCACCGGTGTCTCCATGGCGCTGTTCGCGCCCTACAGCGGACGCCTCGCCGACCGGTACGGGCAGCGCGCGGTACTGGTCCCCGGCGTTCTGGCGCACACCCTCGCGGGACTGACGCTGACCGCGCTCGCCCTGGCGCACGCCCCCCTGTGGGCGCTGTTCGCGGCGGCCGTGCCGACCGGCGCCTCGGTGCCGCAGGTCGGCCCGATGGTGCGCGCCCGCTGGGGCGTCACGCTCAAGGACTCGCCGCTGATGACCACCGCGGCCGCCTTCGAGTCCGTCACCGACGAGCTGACGTTCGTCGTCGGCCCCCTCCTGGCGACCGCCCTGTGCACCACCGTCGCCCCGGCCGCCGGGCTGGTCACGGAGGCCGCGCTGACCCTGGTCGGCGGTCTGCTGTTCGCCGCGCAGAAGCGCACCCAGCCGTCCGTCACCGGCGATGGGCACGCGCGCGTGGAGCACACCTCCGCCCTGCGCGTCCCCGGGGTGCGGGTGCTGATCGCGGCCTTCCTCGGCATCGGCTCGGTCTTCGGCGGCATGCAGGTCTCGCTGGCCGCGTTCACCGAGTCGATCGGCGAGCCCGGCCTCAACGGCGTGCTGTACGGAACCTTCGCCGCGGGCAACATGCTCTCCGGCGTCGTCTGCGGCGCCATCGCCTGGAAGACCGCCCCGCAGCACCGTCTCCTCGTCGGCTACACCGCCCTGGCGCTGGCCGCGTCCGCACTGTGGACCGCGCACTCGGTGCCGCTCCTGGCGGCACTCGGCCTCCTGGTCGGCATGTGCATCGCACCCACCCTGATCACCGGCTACACCCTGGTGGAGAGCCTGGTCCCGGCCGGCGCCCGCACCGAGGCGTTCACCTGGCTCACGGGCGCGGTCGCGCTCGGCCAGGCGGCGGCGGTCACCGTCGCCGGGCAACTGGAGGACCGTCTGTGGGGTGGCGCCGGCTTCCTGGTGCCGATGGCCGGCACGGTGCTCGCCCTCCTCACCCTGGTCGCCCTCAGGTCGCGGCTCGCGGCCCGGTCGCACGGCCGCACGGTCGCACGTGGCGTCGGTCACCGCGCCCACGTCACAGTGGACTGATCCTCGGGAATGCGTCACTATGGACCGTCGTTAGCACTCATCGAGTGAGAGTGCCAGGAGGAAGACAGTGCCCACCTATCAGTACCAGTGCACCGAGTGCGGCGAGGGCCTCGAGGCGGTGCAGAAGTTCACCGACGACGCGCTCACCGAGTGCCCCGGTTGCGATGGCCGCCTGAAGAAGGTGTTCTCCGCGGTCGGCATTGTCTTCAAGGGATCCGGCTTCTACCGCAACGACAGCCGAGGCTCCTCCTCGAGCAGCAGCCCGGCGTCGTCGAAGTCGTCGAGCCCGTCTTCTTCGGGTTCCTCGTCCTCCTCGTCGGACTCTTCCTCCGGCTCGTCCTCTTCGTCGGGGTCGTCGGGGTCGTCCTCGACGACCCCGAGCTCGGCCGGCAGCTCCGCCGCCTGACGTCTTCCTTCCGGGACCCCGCCGTCGTGGGACGGTGGGGTCCTCGGCGTGTGCGCGGGCGCTAGTGTGCTGGTCATGGCGAACGCAGAGATCGGTGTCATCGGCGGTTCCGGCTTCTACTCGTTCCTCGACGACGTGACCGAGGTCCGGGTGGACACGCCGTACGGGGCACCCAGCGACTCCCTCTTCCTCGGTGAGGTCGCCGGCCGGCGGGTCGCCTTCCTGCCCCGGCACGGCCGGGGCCACCGCCTCCCGCCGCACCGCATCAACTACCGGGCCAACCTGTGGGCGCTGCGCTCGGTGGGCGTGCGCCAGGTGCTCGGGCCCTGCGCGGTGGGCGGGCTGCGCCCCGAGTACGGTCCGGGCACGCTGCTCGTGCCCGACCAGTTCATCGACCGTACGAAGTCCCGGGCGCAGACCTACTTCGACGGGCTGCCGCAGCCCGACGGCACGATGCCGAACGTCGTGCACGTCTCACTGGCCGACCCGTACTGCCCGGTGGGCCGGACCGTCGCGCTGAAGGCGGCGCGCGGGCGGGACTGGGACGCGGTGGACGGCGGCACCCTCGTCGTGGTGGAGGGACCCCGCTTCTCGACCCGGGCCGAGTCGTTGTGGCACCAGGCGCAGGGCTGGTCGGTGGTGGGCATGACCGGACACCCCGAGGCGGCGCTCGCCCGTGAACTGGAGCTCTGCTACACGTCGCTGACGCTGGTCACCGACCTGGACGCGGGCGCGGAGACCGGCGAGGGCGTCTCGCACGAGGAGGTGCTGCGGGTGTTCGCGGCCAACGTGGAACGGCTGCGGGGCGTTCTGTTCGACGCGGTGGCCGCGCTGCCCACGACCGAGCAGCGGGACTGCCTGTGCGGTGGCGCGCTGGGCGGGATGGACCCGGGGTTCGCGCTGCCGTAGTGGGACGGAGTTGCTCCTTCGGGTGAGGGAGTTGTCCACAACCGGCGGGTAGCACACGGGCTCCGGCGGGCGGCTGCGCGATGCCTCATCGTGGGCGTGGCAAGCCGAAATCCCCGTCTGGTGGTGGTCCGCATGTCCCTGCCGTCTCCGTCCTCTCCGCCTTCGTCCTCTCCGTCTCCGTCCTCTCCGCCTTCGTCCTCTCCGTCTCCGTCCTCTCCGCCTTCGTCCTCTCCGCCTTCGTCCTCTCCGCCTTCGTCCTCTCCGCCTTCGTCCTCTCCGTCTTCGTCCTGGCCGTTGCCGCCTTCTCCGTTGCCGTCTTCTCCGGTGCCGCCCGCTCCCCTGCCCGCCCCGCCCCTGCCTTCCTCTCCGCCGCCCTCCCCCTGGCCGGGCACTTCAGCTTCCTCGGCGTCCCTCACGCGGTCCTCTCCGTACGCGCCCGGTACGGACGCCCCGGCCACATGTGAGGTGCCGCACTTCGCGCCGGTGCGCGTGCGCGGCGGGCGGTACGGGCTGCGCCGGCTCGTACGGCACCGGGGGCGCGCGGTGGCGGCCGGGCTCGCCGTGACCGCGGCCGCGCTCGTGGCGGCGGGCCCGCGGGATGCTCCGGACCCCTCTCGCAACGGACCGGCCCGCGGACAGCCCGCGCCGGCCGACGGAGCCGGTCAGGCCGCCGGGCGCCGCGGCGCGGACCGGGTGCGCACGGTGATCGCGCCCGTGCGCATCGCGGACGCGGCCACGGTCCGGCTGCTGCGCCCCGGCGACCGGGTCGACGTGATCGCCGCGGAGGATCCGGCGACAGGCGGGCAGGCCCGGGTGGTCGCACACGGCGCCCGGGTGGCCAAGGTCCCGGAACCCGTGGACGACGTGGCCGGGGGCGGGGCACTGGTGGCGCTGTCGGTACCACGCTCCACCGCGGCGGGGCTGACCGGGGCGAGCGCGACGGCCAGGCTGGCGGTGACCCTGTGGTGAGCCGTAGGTTGCGGAGCTGTTTGTTCCGCACGTTGCAATTGCATGTCCAAGGAGGGGCCCCAGGTGAGCGACAAGAAGGACCCGAGTGTCTGGCAGGGCTTCAAAGCCTTCCTGATGCGCGGGAACGTCGTCGATCTGGCAGTAGCGGTGGTCGTCGGCGCCGCCTTCACCAACATCGTCAACGCGGTGGTGAAGGGGATGATCGGTCCGGTCATCGGAGCGATCGGCACCAAGAACCTCGACCATTACGACTCGTGCCTGAGCGCCACCTGCAAGGGCGATCAGGGCATCCAGATCATGTGGGGTTCGGTGCTCGGCGCCACGCTCCAGTTCCTGATCACCGCCGCGGTGGTCTACTTCCTGATGGTCCTGCCCATGGCGAAGTTCCTGGCCCGCCAGGAGGCACGGAAGAAGGCGAGGGAGGGCACGGAGGAGGTCGTGGAGCTGACCGAGCTGGAGGTACTCAAGGAGATCCGCGACGAGCTGGTCGCCCGGCGCCGCTCCGAATACGGCGAGCGGTAGCGTCCGCGGTCCGGCGGGTCCACGCGCCTCAGAGGTGGTGGGGAGGCTTCTCGTCCAGGAAGCGCTTGAGGTCGGCGGCGGAGTCGCCGTCCGTGCGCTCGCCCCACCCGCGGTCGGTGTCGTCCGCGGACTGCTGGCTCAGCGGGTCGTCGAAGATCAGCGCGGCCTTCGGGTCACGCGGTTCGGGGGCGGGCTCGGGGGCGGTACTCATGCCTCAAGGGTACGGTCCGCGGCAGGCGGCGTGACGTTGCACGCCGTTCCTCCGAAGAGGCCCGTGGCTGCGCCGCGCCCGGGAGACTGGCTCCCATGACTGTGGACGCTCTGACGGACGTCGAAGGCGTGCGGGTGGGACATGTGACGCGCACGGGCGGCGGTTGGCTCACCGGCACGACGGTCGTGCTCGCGCCGGAGGGCGGCGCCGTCGCCGCCGTGGAGGTGCGCGGCGGCGGCCCCGGAACCAAGGAGACCGACGCCCTCGATCCGCGCAACCTGGTGCGGACGGTGGAGGCGGTCGTCCTGACTGGCGGCAGCGCCTACGGGCTGGACGCCGCCTCGGGGGTGATGGCTTGGCTGGAGGAGCGGGGGCGCGGGGTCAGGGTCGGCCCGGACCCTTCGCATGTCGTACCGGTCGTACCCGCCGCCTGCGTGTTCGACCTGGGCCGCGGCGGTGACTTCCGGGCCCGGCCGGACGCGGTCACCGGACGCGCCGCGGTCGAGGCCGCGGCGGCGAGCGAAGTGGGCGGGCGCGTGCCAGAGGGGTGCGTGGGCGCCGGGACCGGAGCGGCCGTGGGACCGCTCAAGGGAGGAGTCGGCACGGCGAGCACGGTGCTCGACTCGGGCATCACGGTGGCCGCGCTGGCGGTGGCCAACGCGGTGGGCTCGGCGGTCGATCCGGAAACGGGAGTGCTGTACGGGGAGTTGTTCCAGGGACCGGTGGACTACCCCGACGCGCGGGTGCACGAGGCCGCGCGGCGGCGCCTCGCCGAGGCTGCCGCGAGAAACACGCCGCCGCCACTGAACACCACCCTGGCGGTGGTCGCCACCGACGCGGACCTGACCAAGGCGCAGGCGCAGAAGCTGGCCGGCACGGCGCACGACGGCATCGCGCGCGCCGTACGTCCGGTGCACCTGCTCAACGACGGCGACACGGTGTTCGCGCTGGCCACCGGGGCGCGTCCGCTCGACCCCGGCTCCCCGCTCGCCCTGAACGAGATCCTCGCGGCGGGCGCGGACCAGGTGACCCGCGCGATCGTCCGCGCGGTAAGGGCCGCCGAGGCGGTGACCGGACCGGGCGGGGACTGGCCGGCCTACGAGGAGCTGTACGGCGCCCGTTGACCTCCGGTGCCGCCCCCTGTCCGGTCCCCGCTTCACAACGCCCTGTTGATCAGCGGATTTTGACGGAACGACGGCTCACACGGGAACTTCTCGCGCGTGCCGGGCGTTTTCCTCGCGGACGTTTTCTCGGTTCGCGGACATGATGCTCGACCGAGGGGCTACGGTATGCACCCACAAGGTGACATGCAGCAACGCCGGGAGAAACCTTGAGCGTTCCGTACGAGACGACTGCGTACGAGCCACGCGAGTCGCCCGAGTCTCCGGAGGAGCACCTCGCGCGACTGCTCGGCCGCGCCCTGAACTCCTTCGAGTTACCCGACGAGACCATACGGCGACTCGACTGCGCCCTGGCCTACGACGGTTCGCTGCACTCGGCGCACCACAGCGCCGGACTGCACCGGGAGACCTACCGGCATACCTGGCTGCTCGCCGACGGCTCGGCGCTCACCCTGTGGGAGCTGGTGCACAACACCGCGCCGGGCAGCGAGGTGCAGCACGAGGTGTACGACGACGATGAGGAACTGAGCACCGCCACGGCGCGGCTGCCGCTCCCGCCGGACGCGCCGGAGTTCGAGCTGCCGGTGCTGGTCCAGCTCTCGCCACTGCCCCAGGCACGGCACGCGTACGCGTCCGACGACTCCGCCGACCACGCACGCCGTCTGCTGCGGCGCGCGGAGAACGCCGACCGGCCGGGCGCGGACGTCGCGTCCCTGCTGGCGGCGGCGTCCGGTCACCGGATCACCCAGGCCTTCGGCCGCCCCTGCCGCGCGGGCCGCGCCGGGCTGTGCTTCTCGCTCTACGAGCACGCGTTCCTGCTGGACGACGGCGTGGAGATCTCGCTCTGGGAGGTCGAGCACACGGCGACCCCCGACGGTCGCCACATGTGCGAGGTGTACGTGACGGAGGACGCGGCCCGCGGCGCGATGGAACGGCGCGCGGCGCAGATGTCCTAGACGGCGCAGATGTCCTGGACCTCGCTGGCCGGTGCCGACGGCTACGGCGTGGAGGCGGCCGCCGCCTGCTCGGCCGGGGTGAGCCTCAGCGGCCGTTGCCGAGTCGACGTACCAGACCCGCGAAGGCGTCCTTCTCCTCCGGGGTCAGTTCCACGAACTCCCGGCCGGGTCCGGCCCCGCGCTGGAGCGGGAGGCCCGACAGCCTCGGGGTGGACTGCTGTCGAGCGGTCTCGAGGCGGATGCCGCGTCGGATGCGGGCGAGGCCGATCAGGCAGGCGACGGTCAGCGTGGCGGGGACGGCCACACCTATCCACATCAGGGTCGAGACATGCTGAGGCATGTGCTCAGTAGACACCACGGTCCGGGACTTTGGCCCCGGACCGTGACGTATCTCGCAGGTGCCGTGAACAACTCACAGTGCACCAAAGGGACAAGGAGGCAGGAGGGAGCCGCTCAGGCCGCCACCGGCTGCTTCCGGTCGGCGGGCTCGGTCGGCGCGCCCTCGCCCGCCTCGGCGGTCGCCGCGCCCGGCACCGGCTTGCGCAGCGTCTTCAGGCCGACCACCAGGGCAGTGGTCACACACACGCCCGCCGCGATGGCGATCAAGTAGAGGAACGGGTTGCCGATCAGCGGGACCACGAAGATACCGCCGTGCGGGGCACGGAGCGTGGCACCGAAGAGCATCGACAGGGCGCCGGTGAGCGCGCCGCCGACCATCGACGACGGGATGACGCGCAGCGGGTCGGCCGCCGCGAACGGGATGGCGCCCTCGGAGATGAAGGAGGCGCCCAGGACCCAGGCGGCCTTGCCGTTCTCCCGCTCGGTGTGGGTGAACAGCCTGCCGCGCACGGTCGTTGCCAGGGCCATCGCCAGCGGCGGGACCATGCCGGCCGCCATCACCGCGGCCATGATCTTCATCGCGGAGTCACTGGGGTCGGAGACCGCGATACCGGCGGTGGCGAACGTGTAGGCGACCTTGTTGACCGGACCGCCGAGGTCGAAGCACATCATCAGGCCGAGCAGCGCGCCGAGCAGGACGGCGTTGGTGCCGGTCAGCCCGTTCAGCCAGTCGGTCATGCCCTTCTGCGCGGTGGCGATGGGCTTGCCGATGACCACGAACATCAGGAACCCGACGACCGCCGAGGAGATCAGCGGAATCACCACCACCGGCATGATGCCGCGCAGGGGCGCCGGGATGCGCACCTTCTGGATCGCCATCACCACACCACCGGCGATCAGACCCGCCGCCAGGCCGCCGAGGAATCCGGCGTTGATGGTGAGCGCGATCGAGCCGCCGACGAAGCCGGGGACGAGTCCGGGGCGGTCCGCCATGCCGTAGGCGATGTAGCCGGCCAGCACCGGGACGAGGAAGGCGAAGGCCACACCGCCGATCTGGAACAGCAGGGCGGCCCAGCTGTCCGCCTGGGTCCAGACGAAGTGGTCCATCACCGACGGCGCCTTGTTGATCTCGTAGCCGCCGATCGCGAACCCGAGGGCGATCAGCAGACCACCTGCGGCGACGAAGGGAACCATGTAACTGACGCCGGACATGAGCCACTTGCGCAGCTTCGTGCCGTAGCCCTCGCCCGCTTCGCCGGCCCGCTCGACCGGGGTGCCGCCCGGCGCGGGCGCCGCGGTCACCTCACCGCGCGCGGCCTTGCCGCGGACCTCGGTGATCAGTTCGCCGGGCCGGTTGATGCCCGCCTTCACGCCGACGTCGACGACCGGCTTTCCGGCGAAGCGGTCCTTGTCGCGTACGGGGACGTCGTGGGCGAAGATCACGCCGTCCGCGGCCGCGATCACCGCCGGGTCGAGCCGGGTGAAGCCCGCCGAACCCTGGGTCTCGACGACGACCTCGACGCCCGCCTCACGGCCGGCGTTCTCCAGCGACTCGGCCGCCATGTAGGTGTGCGCGATACCGGTGGGGCAGGAGGTGACGGCGACGATCCGGAACGGACGCTCGCCCTCGCCGCTCGTGTCCTTGGCGCTCACGCCCTCGCCGGCCGCGCCCTCGCCGCTCGCGTCCGGCGTCGGGGCCGTGCTGCCCGCCACGGCGCTGGAGGAGGCCGCCCCCGGCGTCGCGGCGGTGTCTTCAGGGGTGTCCTGCGCCTCGGCGGAGACGCCTTCGGCGGTCGCGGCGGAGCCCTCGGCGTCCGCCGCGGAGTCCTTGGCCGCTGCCGTGGCCTCGCCCGGAGTCTCGTCCCCGCGGATGAGCGCGGTGGCGGCCGCCGCGTTGTCCACCGAACGCAGTGCGGAGGTGAACTCGTTGTTCATCAGCTGCCGGGCCAGCGACGAGAGGATCTTCAGGTGGGCGTCGTCGGCGCCGGACGGGGCCGCGATCAGGAAGATCAGATCGGCGGGGCCGTCCGCCGCGCCGAAGTCGATCCCGGCCGCGCTGCGCCCGAAGGCCAGTGTCGGCTCGACGACGTGCTCGCTGCGGCAGTGCGGAATGCCGATGCCGCCGTCGAGGCCGGTCGGCATCTGCGCCTCGCGGGCGGCCACGTCGGCGAGGAAGCCCTCCAGGTCGGTGACCCGGCCCAGGGCCACCATCCGTTCGGCGAGGGAGCGCGCCGCCGCTTGCTTGGTGTCGGCGGACAGGTCGAGGTCGACCAGGTCCGCGGTGATCATGTCGCTCATCGCGGGCTCCTTAGCGCGCGTATCGCCCGGTCAGTGGGGTGGGCGGGGGTGGGGACGGGGGCAGTGCGGGGAGAGTTGGAAGCGGTGCGGGTCGGCGGAGGTGTCGTACGGCACCGGGTGCGGGGCGGGCGGGGGGTCATGTCACCGGCTCCGTCAGCGCGCGGTCCACCGGCACGTCCGCCGTGACCGTCACCGCCGCCGGGTCCAGGTCGGCGGGTGTCGGCATCAGGCTGCCCGGCAGCTGGACGGCGGCCGCGCCGTGTGCGACGGCAAGGGCCAGGGCCTCCGGCCCGGTGCCGCCGGCGATCAGGAACCCGGCAAGGGAGGAGTCGCCGGCACCGACGTTGCTGCGGACGGCGTCCACGCGCGCGCTGCCGAACCAGGCGCCCGCCTCGTCCACGAGCAGTTGCCCGTCGGCGCCCAGGCTCGCGAGGACGGTGCGCGCGCCGAGCCCGCGCAGCTCCTCGGCCGCCTTCACCGCGTCGCCGACCGTCGCCAGGGAGCGGCCGACGGCCTCGGCGAGCTCCGCGGCGTTGGGCTTGACCACGTCGGGGCCCTCGCGCAGCGCCGCCAGCAGGGCGGGCCCGGAGGTGTCGAGAGCGATGCGCACACCGGCCGCGTGCGCCCGCGCGACCAGGTCGGCGTACCAGGACGGCGCGAGCCCGCGCGGCAGGCTGCCGCAGCACGCGATCCAGTCCGCGCCGTGCGACTGCCGCCGCACGGTCTCCAGCAGCAACTCCTGCTCCTCGGCGGAGAGTTCCGGACCCGGTGCGTTGATCTTCGTCAGGACGCCGTCGGCCTCCGCGAGCGCGATGTTCGAGCGGGTGCCCCCGGCGACCGGCACCGGCGCGACGTCGATGCCCTGCGCGTCGAGCAGGTCCGCGACGAGCGCGCCCGGGGCGCCGCCCAGGGGCAGGACGGCGACCGTGCGCCGGCCGGCGGCCGCGACGGCGCGTGAGACGTTCACGCCCTTGCCGCCCGGGTCCATGCGCTCGCCGGTGGCCCGGACGACCTGGCCGCGTTCGAGCGAGGGGACCTCGTAGGTCCGGTCCAGGGAGGGGTTGGGGGTGACGGTGACGATCATGCGCGTACTACTTCCGTGCCGGCGCGCTCGATGGCGGCCGCGTCCTCGGGACTCAATCCGCTGTCGGTGATCAGCAGGTCCACGTCGTTCAGGCCGCCGAAGCGGGCGAAGTGCTCCTGGCCGTGCTTGGCGGAGTCGGCGAGCAGCACCACACGGCGGGCGGCGGCGATCGCCGCGCGCTTCACCGCGGCCTCGGCGAGGTCGGGGGTGGTCAGACCGTGTTCGGCGGAGAAGCCGTTGGCGGCGACGAACAGCACGTCGGCGCGGATCTCGCCGTAGGCCCGCAGCGCCCAGGCGTCCACGGCGGCGCGGGTGCGGTTGCGCACCCGCCCTCCCACGAGGTGGAGCTGGAGACCGGGGTGGTCCGCGAGGCGGGCGGCGATCGGCAGGGAGTGCGTGACGACGGTGAGCGAGGCCTCCAGGGGCAGGGCGGCGGCCACACGGGCCACCGTCGTGCCTGCGTCGAGGATCAGCGTGCCTTCGGCCGGCAGTTCGGCCAGGGCCGCCTTGGCGATGCGGTCCTTCTCGTCGGCGGCGGTGGACTCGCGCTCGGTGAGGTCGGGCTCGAAGTCGAGACGGCCGGCCGGGATGGCGCCGCCGTGCACCCTGCGCAGCAGGCCCGCGCGGTCGAGGGCCTTCAGGTCGCGGCGGATCGTCTCCGCCGTCACCTGGAACTCCTCGGCGAGCGACACGACGTCCACGCGGCCGCCGTCCCGGGCGAGCCGGAGGATCTCCTGCTGCCGCTCCGGTGCGTACATGTCCGCTCGCCTCCGACTGATGCCCGAACTTGTGGTTCCTCCCGGAGGCTACGCCGGGACGTCCAGGAAGTAAACAGGTTCGGGCATGGAACCGGACATGAACGGACTTCCGGTCGTGTCCGGGTACGCCGATGGGCCCGGCACCGAGGGTGCCGGGCCCATCGGCCCTCGTGCGGCATAGGCCCACGTTCGCGCAGGTCAGCCCACCAGTTCGCCCGCCCGCTGTGCCACCACGGCCGGCTCACCGGCCGCCTCCGTCCCGGCCTCCTCGGCGTCCTCCGCCTGGCGGCCCGGTCGCTTGGGCAGGGCCGACATCAGGACGAAGATGACGCCCAGCACCGCCGCCACCCACACCAGCGCGTGCTGGAAGGCGTTGACGAAGGCCGGACCCACCTCGGCCGGGGCCAGGCGGTCGCCGATGACCCCGAAGAACACCACCGACACCAGGCCGAGTCCCAGCGCGTTGCCCATCTGCTGCACGGTGTTGATCAGGCCGGACGCCGAACCCGCGTGCTCACGCGGGACCTCCGAGAGCACCGCGTCCGTCAGCGGCGCCACGATCAGGCCCATGCCCACGCCCATCACGACCAGCGGGAGCGCCATCTGCCAGGGGGCGATGTGCAGGCCGTACCGCTCGGACTCCCAGATGTAGAGCAGGACACCGGCCGCCATCACCAGCGCGCCGGCCTGGAGCACCTTGCGGCCGAAGCGCGGGACCAGCTTCTGCACCGACATCCCGGCCGCGATGGACACGGCGATCGAGAACGGTACGCCCGTCAGGCCCGCCCGCAGCGGGCTCCAGCCCAGGCCGACCTGCATGTACAGCGTCCAGACCAGGAAGAACACACCCAGCGCGACACCGAAGACGGTCTGCACCGCGATACCCGCGGCGAAGCTCTTCACCCGGAACAGCGACAGTTCGATGAGCGGCGAGCCGTCCCGCGCCGCCTTGCTCCGCTCATACGCCACCAGCGCCGCGAAGACCACCAGCGCGCCCGCCATCGAGACGTACCCCCACAGCGGCCAGCCCAGCTCGCGGCCCCGGGTCAGCGGGTAGAGCAGCATCAGCAGGCCCAGGGTGACCAGGGCGACCCCGACGAGGTCCAGCTTGAGGGCCCGAGGAGCCTTGGACTCGCTGATGAAACGGTTGCCGAGGACGAGGGCCAGGACGCCGACGGGCAGGTTGATCAGGAAGATAGGCCGCCATTCCAGCCCGAACAGGTTCCACTCGGTGAGCAGCGCGCCGAGCAGCGGGCCGGAGACCGCGCCCAGGCCGACGATCGCGCCGAACAGGCCGAAGACCTTGCCGCGTTCGTGCGCCGGGAAGGTGGCGTGCACGATCGAGAGCACCTGCGGGACCATCATCGCCGCCATGGCGCCCTGCAGGAGACGGGCGGCGACCAGCATGTCGGGGTTCGCGGCGAAGCCGCACAGCGCGGAGGCGAGGGTGAAGCCTCCGATGCCGAGGAGGAACAGCCGCTTGCGGCCGTGGATGTCGCCGAGCCGGCCGCCGGTGATCAGCCCGGCCGCGAAGGCAAGGGCGTACCCGGCGGTGATCCACTGGATCTGGCTGAAGGACGCGCCGGCGTCCTGCTGGATGGACGGAATCGCGATGTTGACGATCGTGACGTCCACGAGGTCCATGAAGGCCGCGGTCATCACGATCGCCAGCGCGAACCAGCGACGGCGGTCGGCGGCGGGGGCCGGGGCCGGGCTGTCGGCAAGGGTTTCGGTGGAGGACATGACGCCAAACCTAGGCAGGCATTAGGTCAGATCGTGTCCCACTTCTGCGGCATCCTCGGATTTATGACGACGGACACTCCGGCCCGGCTCCTCCAGCTCCTCTCCCTCCTCCAGACGCCCCGCGAGTGGCCCGGCGGCGAACTCGCCGACCGGCTCAGGGTGTCCCGGCGCACGGTCCGGCGGGACATCGACCGGCTGCGTGAGCTGGGCTATCCGGTGCAGGCGACCAAGGGCGCCGACGGCGGCTACCGACTGGTCGCGGGGAAGGCCATGCCGCCCCTCGTGCTCGACGACGAGGAGGCGGTGGCGATCGCGGTCGGGCTGCGCGCGGGGGCCGGGCACGCGATCGAGGGCGTCGACGAGGCGTCGGTGCGGGCGCTGGCGAAGCTGGAACAGGTGCTGCCGACCCGGCTGCGGCACCGCGTCTCCACGCTTCAGGCCGCGACGACTCCGCTGACCAGCGGCGACGGGGCGAGCGTCGCGACGGAGACGCTCACCGTCATGGCCTCCGCGGTGGCGGGGTACGAGCGGCTGCGGTTCGCCTACCGGGCCGGCGACGGGGCCGTGTCGCGGCGGCTGACCGAGCCGTACCGACTGGTGTCGACCGGTCGGCGCTGGTACCTCGTGGCGTACGACCTGGACCGCGCGGACTGGCGGACGTTCCGCGTCGACCGGGTGAGCGAGCCCTTCGCCACCGGTGCGCGGTTCGCTCCGCGGGAGCTGCCGACCGGAAGCGCGGCCGAGTACCTCAGGCAGTCGATGTACCGCAGGCAGGAGACCTACACGTTCGCGGTGGCTTTCGCCGACCCGGCCGAGGTGGTCGCGGCGCGGCTGCCCTCGTGGCTCGGCACCCCGGAGCCGCTCGACACGGGCGGCTGCCGGCTGCGGGCCACGGCCGGCGACCGGGTGGAGTGGCTCGCGGTGCGGCTGGCGATGCTGGGGTGCGAGTTCACGGTGGAGGAGCCCGATGAACTCGTGCAATGCGTACGGCAGTTGGGGGCACGGCTGACGCGGGCCGGCGGGGGCGGCGGCCTCCCTGCGGCGCGCGCCCCGGGCGACTGAAGTGGAGCCGAGCTCCGGCGCCCCGGGGGGAGAGGCGCCGGAGCCCGGCTCTGGGTAAGTCCCGGCGCCGGGGGGAGTGCGTCGGGACGTGGCTCTGGACGTCAGTGCGTTCCGCCGAAGCGGCCTGGAGCCGGTCCGGTCCGGAACCCGTCCGGCGGTCCAACTCCTGGGCTCTGAAGGGTTGTTCCCGTGCCCCCGCCGCTTGAAGCGGCGGTACACGGCCATGTTTGCGCGGCCCTTCGCCACCGGGCGTACGCGGTCGCCCGGTGCACCGACAACCTCACGCGCCCGGTCTGCCCGGTCTCACCACGCCCCGGCCGGGACGAACGTCCTCGGGGACGGGCATCCCTGCGCGCCCCTGGACGTCTCCCTGGCCGGATCCCGTTCGGAACGGCCTCACGCCGCCGCGTCGAACCCGGTGTCGCGGGCCAGCTTCTTCAGCTCCAGCAGCGCGTGCTTCTCGATCTGGCGGATGCGCTCACGCGTCAGGCCGTGCTCCTTGCCGACCTCGGTGAGCGTACGCTCGCGGCCGTCCTCTATGCCGTACCGCATCTTGATGATCGAGGCCGTGCGCTGGTCGAGGCGGCCGATGAGGTCGTCGAGCCCCTCGCTGCGCAGCAGCGTCATGACCGACTGCTCGGGCGACACCGCGGAGGTGTCCTCCAGGAGGTCCCCGAACTGGGTCTCGCCCTCGTCGTCCACCGACATGTTCAGCGAGACCGGGTCACGGGCCCAGTCAAGGACGTCCGAGACGCGCTCGGGCGTCGAGCCGAGGTCCTCGGCGATCTCCGCGGGCTCCGGGTCGCGGCCGTGCTCCCGGTTGAACTCGCGCTGCACACGTCGGATGCGGCCCAGCTCCTCCACGAGGTGGACGGGCAGCCGGATGGTGCGCGACTGGTCCGCTATCGAGCGCGTGATCGCCTGGCGGATCCACCAGGTGGCATACGTCGAGAACTTGAAGCCCTTGCGGTAGTCGAACTTCTCCACCGCGCGCACCAGGCCGGCGTTGCCCTCCTGGATCAGGTCCAGCAGGGGCAGGCCACTGCGCGGGTAGCGCCGGGCGACCGCCACGACCAGGCGCAGGTTGGAACGGATGAAGACGTCCTTCGCCCGCTCCCCCTGGGCGACCAGGGCCCGGAGCTCCGCGTCGGTGGCGTCCGTCTTCGTCTCCTCGTGCCGGTCGAGGACCTGCCGCGCGAACACACCCGCTTCGATGATCTGGGACAGCTCGACTTCCTTGGCGGCGTCGAGCAGCGGTGTACGCGCGATCTCGTCGAGATACATGCCGACCAGGTCGCGATCGGCGATCTCGCCGCCATGGGCGCGAACACTGCTTGCCGCGTCGGCCGTCTCGCCGGTGGCGGACTGACGACGGGCGACGGCACGGGTTGCCATGCGTGCTCCCTTGCGATGGTGGGTCAGCGGGTGGTCCTTCAGATGCTTGGCACCTGCCTCGGAACTCTCCTCGGGTGCCCGGCATCCGATGGAAACAACGACTGGAATCCGGACAGAATTCCCAACCCGCCCGCCAATTTTCTGATCATGCAGTACCCTGTTTCGCCGCAGCCGCCGAACGTCGCCGCCGACGGATACGGAACCGCAGGTCAGCGTGGCATCGAGGGCCTCCCCGGGCCCCTCACGGACCCCGACGGATGCCCCGCATGTGAGACTCCGCTCACACCAATGGCGCCACTCCGGGAAGAGCGTCCCCTTCGACCTCTTCGACCGCCTTCCACCCTGATGGACGAATCGCTCCGATGGAAGGTTGCCGCAAACCCGGACTCTCGGGAAAATCCAAGACTCCCCACACCCTCGTCTTACGCAGCGGGGGCGCACATGTCTCAGCCGAACTGCACCGAGCGCTTGGCCAGGCCCATCCAGAAGCCGTCGATCACGGACTTCTGCGTGCCCAGCTCACCGCCGGCCTCCGCCGCGCCCATGGTCACGAACAGCGGGGCGAAGTGCTCGGTGCGCGGGTGGGCGTACCGGCCGGCCGGGGCCTTGCCGAGGAAGTCCAGCAGGGCGTCCCAGTCGCGGGTCTCCAGGGCACGCCTGCCCCAGTCGTCGAACTCCGCGGACCAGCTCGGCACCCCGCCCCCGGTGTGCCGCAGGGCGGCCAGGTTGTGGGTGAAGAAGCCGGAGCCGACGATCAGCACGCCCTCGTCGCGCAGCGGCGCCAGCCTGCGGCCGATGTCCATGAGCCGGACCGGGTCGAGGGTCGGCATGGAGACCTGGAGCACGGGGATGTCGGCCTCGGGGAACATCTCGACGAGCGGGACGTAGGCGCCGTGGTCGAGGCCGCGGTCCGGGACGTCCTGCACGGGCATTCCGGGCGCGCGCAGCAACTTCCGTACGCTCTCGGCGAGTTCGGGCGCGCCGGGGGCGTCGTACCGCACCCGGTAGTAGTGCTCGGGGAAGCCCCAGAAGTCGTAGACCAACGGGACCGTCACGGTGGCGCCGAGGGCCAGCGGGGCCTCCTCCCAGTGCGCGGAGACCACGAGGATCGCCTTGGGGCGGGGCAGCTCGGCGGACCAGGCGGCGAGCTGGCCGGGCCAGACCGGGTCGTCCGCGAGCGGCGGGGCACCGTGGCTGAGGTAGAGGGCGGGCATGCGCTCCCGGGTGGTGGCGGACATGGTGGCGACTCCCTGCGACTGGATGCTTGAAAGCTAAAGCTCTGTCCTCACATTACGCGCGGTTTGTTTAACCTTCAAGAAGTAGCTCGTACAGTGGACGTATGAACACGGCACCCGCTTCCGCCCCCGAGCCCGCCGAGGCCGATGCCCACCGCTGGCTCACCGCCGAGGAGCAGCGCGTCTGGCGTTCCTACCGGCACGCCACCACCCTGCTCGAGGACCACCTCGACCGCCAGCTCCAGCGCGACGCGGGCATGCCGCACATCTACTACGGCCTCCTCGTCAAGCTCGGCGAGGCCCCGCAGCGCCGGCTGCGGATGACCGAGCTGGCCATGGACGCCAAGATCACCCGCTCCCGCCTCTCCCACGCGATCGCCCGCCTGGAGAAGAACGGCTGGGTGCGCCGCGAGGACTGCCCCTCCGACAAGCGCGGCCAGTTCGCGGTCCTGACGGACCAGGGCCTCCAGGTGCTGCAACGCACCGCTCCGGGCCATGTGACCGCCGTACGCCAGGCGCTGTTCGACCGCCTCAGCCCGGAACAGCAGAAGTCCCTCGGCGAGATCATGCAGATCGTCGCCGAGGGACTCCAGCCGAACGAAGCGGGTGCGGACCTGCCCTGGCTCCGCTGAGGTACGTACGGCCCGGAGGGGCTGAAGTACGTACCGCCCGGGGGCACCTCAACAGGGTCTGAGCGGGCGCCTCAGCAGGTGAATCAGCGGGTGGTTCAGTGAGTGGTTCAGTGGGCGATGACCGGCACCGCCACCTCGTCCTCGGCGCCCGCGCCGGAACCGGACCCGGTCACCTTGGTACCGCCCGGACGACCCGCGTCGACGAGGGTCAGGGCGATCACGGCGGCCACGACCAGGATGCCGACGGCGAACCAGATGGCGCTGGTATAGCCGTTCACCATGGCCTGCAACTGCACCAGCTGCTGCTGGGGCTTGGTGGCGGCGTCCGCGATGTGGTCCTGGATGTACGAGGTCGTGGCCGAGGCCGCGATCGTGTTCAGCAGGGCCGTACCGATGGCACCGCCCACCTGCTGCGAGGTGTTGACCATCGCGGAGGCGACGCCCGCGTCCCGCGGCTGGACACCCTGCGTGGCCAGGGACATGGCGGGCATGAACGCCGTACCCATGCCGAGGCCCAGCAGCAGCATCGCGGGCAGCAGCACGGCGGCGTAGGAGGAGCCGATCTCCAGCTGGGTCAGCAGCAGCATGCCGGTGGCGGCGACCAGGAAGCCGGGGCCCATCAGCAGCCGCGGTGCCACGCGGGTCATCAGGCGGGCGCCGATCTGGGTGGAGCCGGTGATCATGCCCGCGACCATCGGGAGGAAGGCGAAGCCGGTCCGCACCGGCGTGTACCCCCGCACGACCTGGAGGTAGTACGTGAGGAAGAGGAACAGGCCGAACATCCCGATGACCGCGAGGCCCAGCGACAGGTAGATCCCGCCGCGGTTGCGGTCGGTGACCACGCGCAGCGGCAGCAGCGGGGCCTTCACCCGCGACTCGACCAGCGCGAAGGTCGCCAGCAGAACGGCGGACGCGACGAACATCGAGACGGTCAGGGTGTCGCTCCAGCCCTCGGACTCGGCGCGGGTGAAGCCGTACACCAGGGCGACCAGGCCGAGGGTGGACAGCACCACGCCCGGGACGTCGAGCGGGGAGCGGTTGCGGCCGCCGGCCGGCTCACGGATGACGAAGTAGGCGCCGGCCGCGGCGACGACGGCGAACGGGATGTTCACGAAGAACGTCCAGCGCCAGTCCAGGTACTCGGTGAGGAATCCGCCGAGGATCAGGCCGACGGCGCCACCACCACCGGCGATCGCGCCGTAGATGCCGAACGCCTTGGCGCGCTCCTTGGCGTCGGTGAACGTCACCGCGAGCAGGGAGAGCGCGGCGGGCGCGAGCAGCGCGCCGAAGACGCCCTGCAGCGCACGGGCGCCGAACATCATCGCGCCGGTCGTGGCCGCGCCGCCGAGCGCGGAGGCCACCGCGAAGCCGATCAGACCGGTCACGAAGGCGCGCTTGCGGCCCCACAGGTCGGCGATCCGGCCGCCGAAGAGCAGCAGTCCGCCGAAGGCGAGGGCGTAGGCGGTGACGACCCACTGCCGGTTGCCGTCGGAGATGCCCAGGTCCTGCTGGGCGGAGGGGAGGGCGATGTTCACGATGGTCGCGTCCAGCACGACCATCAGCTGGGCGAGCGCGATGAAGACGAGCGCCTTCCAGCGGCCCGGGTCACCGGACTTGTCCGGGGCGCCGGGAGCCTTTGCGGCTGTTTCAGACATGGGGGTACCCACTTCGGAACTTCGTGACGGAAAAAGACGAGAAAGGACAGGAAAGGACAGGAAAGGCCGGGAAGAGGCGGGAGAAGACGAGGAAAGACGGAAAAGGTGGTGTCGGAAGATCGCGCCGACCGTCACGGTCGGCCCGGGGCTCGGTTGCGGATGATGAGTTCGGTGGGCGGGGCGGCGGCCGGCCGTGACGCGGTGACGGCCGGAGTGCGGATCCGGGCCGACCGCTCCCGGTTGGTCAGGCCTGGCGGAGGTCCTCCAGGGTCGCGGTCGTACCCGGCAGGGCGGATCGGGCCGGGGCCCGCAGCCCGTCCAGGAACAGTTGCAGATGACGGTGCACGAAGCGGTCGATGCTGCCGCAGCCGGTGCCGGCCGGCGGCCGGGAGAGCTGGGCCACGGCGACCATCACGTCGCCGACGCCCACGTCGGGGCGCAGTTGCCCGGCCTCCTTGGCGCGGTCCATGACCTCCTCGACGAGGTGCTCGACCCTTGTGCGGGCGGCTTCCATGTCGGGGTGGTTCCGGTCGAAGGTGCTGGAGACCATGGGGCACAGCGCGCTGATCCGCTCGTCGGCGGAGGCGTGCACGAAGTGCTCCAGGGCGTCGAAGGCGTCGCCCGTCTCGGCGAGCGCCCGCTCGGCCGCCCGAGCCGTACGGTCCATGACGGAGCAGACGACCTCGCGTACGAGGGCGTCGCGGTCCGGGAAGTTGCGGTACAGCGTGGCGTTGCCGACGCCGGCCCGGCGGGCGATCTCGTCGAGCGGCACCTCGGGCCCGTGCTCGACGAACATCTCGCGGGCGGCCGTGACGATCCGCTCCCGGTTGCGCAGGGCGTCGGCGCGAGGCCGGGTCGCCTTGCGCAGTTCGGGATTCGCGGTCGTCGCGGTCTTCACGGCGTACTCCTCAGGTCGATCGGTCAGTCGGTCGGGCGGCCGGCTGGTCAGCCGACCCGTCGGTAAGTCGGGCGGTGGGGCGGTCGATCGGCCGGCCGGCCCGCCGGTCAGCCGGGCGGGCGGGCGGTGAGTCGGGCGGGCGGGGCGATCCGGGGAGCGAGTCCCCGTTTCGCTCGGACACATGACCAAACGGGGAAGAGGTCCCCGGTTATTTCCCGACCGCCGCGAGTTTTTCCGTGACCTGAGTCACACCCATCTGGACGCACGCATTTCGCACGACCGGGCGGCCCGTCCCACGACCGGACCGCTCCAGCGCGCGCCGAACGGCCCAGCGACACAGGGTGATCACAAGGGTGCAGCCGGGAACTGGCGGCTGCCCGGCGCGAAAGGTGAACGCATGCAGGTGCAGCCGCCCCGCCGCCGCCGTAAAGGCCCGATACCCAAGCGCCGTGCGGTCGCCCTGGGCTCCGTCACGGCGCTGATCCTCGCGGTCGGCACCTCTGCGGGAACCGGTCACCTCAGGGCGGGCGGCCCGGAGACCGGGACGGCTGCGCTCTCCCCCGCGCTGATCCCCTGCATGATCAGCGGAGCCTCTTCGGTCCAGATGTCGGAAGGCGTCCCCACCACCGGCGGCTACGCCCGCTCCCTCGGCACCGTCCACGCTCTGACCTTGATGATCGACTTCTCCGACGCGCCCGGCGAGGACAACGCGCTCGACCGCTTCCACGAGTTCTTCCCGCAGACCCAGGAGTGGTTCCGCACCGCCTCCTACGGCCGCCTCGACTACCGCGCGCAGACCCCCATCACCCGGTGGCTGCGCATGCCGAAACCGTTCAAGGACTACGGCCTGGAGCGCGGCGCCCCGTTCGACCCGGGCTACCGCCAACTGATCAAGGACATAGTCGAGTCCGCCGGACCGACGGTGGACTTCCGGGACTACGACCTGATCAACATCCTCATGACCCCGAACGCGGGCCCCTCCGCCCTGGACACGGTCCTGTCGGTGACCTTCGCCGGCAACTCGGACGCGCCCGTCGCCAACGGCGTCGCCATGGCCAACGTGTCCTTCATCTACTCCCGCCAGGACGACGGCTCCGGCTCGTACGAGAACACCGGCTTCCGCGTCCTGCCCCACGAGAACGGCCACGTCTTCGGCCTGCCCGACCTCTACACCCAGGAAGGCGGGGAGGCGGTCGGCCACTGGGACATCATGAGCGAGGACTGGGGCGCCAACAACGACCTGCTCGGCTGGCACAAGTGGAAGCTGGGCTGGCTGGACGCCTCCCAGGTGAGCTGCGCGTCCAAAAAGGGGTCCGCCGAGTACACCCTCACCCCGCTGGGCCGGGCGGGCGGCCACAAACTGGTCTTCGTCCCCCTCGACGGACGGACCGGCTACGCCCTCGAACTGCGCACCCGGGAGGGCAACGACGAGGAGGTGTGCCGTCCGGGGATCCTGGTCTACAAGGTCAACGCCGAAGTCGACACCGGGCAGGGCCCGATCAAGGTCCACGACTCCCACCCCCACTCCGGCGGCTGCACCCGCAGCCCCAACGTCGAGGCGGAACTCTCCGACGCGCCCTTCGCACCGGGCGAGTCCTTCAAGGATCCCAAGGCACACATCCGCGTCGACGTGATCTCGGCCGACCGCGCGGGGAACTACCGGGTGCGGGTCACTCGGCAGTGACGCGAGGAGTCTGCGGGGAGCGGGAGTGGGAGCGCACCGGGGCCGAGGCGGGTGGGCGAGATGAGGTGAGATGGGGGGAGGCGGGGTGAGGCCGGCGGTGGGGTGAGTGACGCGGACGAGTTCGCGAACGGACTACCGTAGGCCTGCTGCGACCGCCACCGTACCGGAGAGCCGAGCCGATGCCCGCGAACACCACGACGGATCCGGAGGCCCACGGGGCCGCCGGCGCCGACGCCCGCATCGGGCCCTCCACGGCAGGTACGCACCCGGCCGCACCCGCCGTACCTGCGGCACCCGCCGCACCGGCCGCACCCGCCGAGGCGGTCGCCCCGCTGATGCGGGGCGTAGCGGTGCTGCGGCAGCTGACGCTGGCCGGGGGCGCGCTGAGCCCCAGCGCCCTGGAGCGTGCGACGGGCCTCGCCCGCTCGACGGTGGACCGCATCACGGCGACGCTCGCCCGCATGGGATACGTCCGCCTCGACGGCCGGGACGTCGTCCTCACCCCCCGCCTGATGGAACTGGGCAACGCCTACCTGGCCGCCCTGCGCCTGCCGGCCCTGCTCGGCGCGCGCGCCGACGCACTCGCCGACGAACTGGACGAGTCGGTGTCCCTGGCGGTCGGCGACCGCGACGGAATCCGCTTCATCCACCAGGCGACCCGCCGCCGCGCGATGTCCCTGAGCTTCCGCATCGGCGACCTGCTTCCGGCCGAACGCACCGCGCCGGGCGCGCTGTTCGCCACGGAGTGGACGGACGAGGACTGGCGCCGCTGGCACGAGCGCCGCTCGGCCGACCCGGGGGACCGGAACTTCCCTGCGGTACCGCCACGTTCCCCGGGACGGCCGGACGACTTCGAGGAACGAACCACTCAAGCCGGCCGGGAGGACTGGTCGTTGGACGACCAGCTGATCGAACCTGGCCTGGTCGCGGTCTCCGTCCCGGTACGGAACCCCGCCGACGGCCGGATCGCGTGCGTGGCGAGCGTGGTGAGCCACACCAGCCGCCACTCGGCACGTGAATTGCGCACGACGCTGCTGCCCCGCCTGCGGGAGACGGTCACGGCCATGGAACGGGACCTGCGCGAGGCCCCGCCCCCGGCGCCCGTCCCGCCGCCGTCGGGCCTGGCGACGTGGACCGCCGCCTCGAAACAGGAACTGGGCCGCGACTTCATCGAATCCCTGGCCCGCGGGCTGACGGTCCTGACGGCCTTCGACGAGGGCCGGACCGCCCTGACCCTGACGGAGGTGGCCAAGGCCACGGGCCTGGCCAGGGCGACGGCGCGCAGGGCGCTGATCACCTACGAGCACCTGGGCCTGGTGAGCCAGTCCCGGGACACCCGTACGTTCACCCTCACCCCCCGGGTCCTGTCCCTGGGCTTCCCGCCCCTCTCCCGCGCCTCCCTGTCCGGGATCGCCCAGCCGCATCTGGAGGACCTGGCGGCCCACGTGCACGAGACGACCTCCCTCGCCGTGCTGACGCCGTCCGGCGAGGAGATCCAGTACACGGCGCGTGCCACCACGAGCCGCATCATGAGCGTCGACATCACGGTCGGCGCCCGCCTCCCGGCCCGCGCGACGTCCCTGGGCCGAGCCCTCCTGGCAGGCCACGGCTACGCCCTGGTCGACGAGGAACTGGAACAGGGCGTGCGCTCGATCGCCGTCCCCATCCGCGACCGCACGGGCAGAGCGGTCGCCGCGACGAACATCGCCCTGCACGCGGCCCGCCACACCCGCGAGGAGTGCATCGAGGACCTCCTCCCCGCCCTGACCCGAACCGCCCACCACCTGGAGGAAGACCTCCACATGGCCTCCCGCTTCACCCGTGTCGCCCTGACCTGACTCCCCACCGCCCCAATCCGGTACGCTGACGCCTGTGGCCCACACGCCACGATCCGCCTTCGTAGCTCAGGGGATAGAGCACCGCTCTCCTAAAGCGGGTGTCGCAGGTTCGAATCCTGCCGGGGGCACAGCTTGCACCGCAGGTCAGAAGGCTAGCGGCCCCCCGTTCCATTCGAACGG